>USNH01000051.1 GCA_900556015.1 uncultured Eubacteriales bacterium
GATTATGCGGTGTAGAATTATGTCAAATAGCCGTAAAGGGGTTTCGGTTGCGAAGCATCCCCGGAATAGTGGCAAAAACCGGCGGAAACAGGGCGGGCCGCTCACATTTCCCCGTCCCGTCTTTCGCCGTGCCCGCCGGTCACGCTGTGGGTTTGGGAACTTTTTCCCGGCCTTTTGTTCAGGAACGGCCCGGTGATTACGTTATGTATTTTATGGCGGCGGACGGCCTGAAAACCGCGTGCCGTCCCAGCAAAATCGTGCTTGTGACGGGTATGCTTCTGTGGTATACTATATAGTTGATACATCGTGTTTTTCGCCGGGAAGGGAGGGCGCTTCATGGGACTGCATGACGGACATCGCCAGCGCTGCAAGCAGAGGTTTCTCCGCGCCGGCGCGGAGGGCTTTGACGACCATCAGCTGCTGGAGCTGCTGCTGTTCTACGCCATCCCCCGGTGCGACACCAACGAGACGGCCCACCGGCTGCTGAAGCGGTTCGGCTCTTTGCAGGGCGTGCTGTACGCAGATCCGAGGGAGCTGGCCGCCGTGGAGGGCATCGGCGAGAGTGCGGCGGTGCTGCTGCGCCTCACCGGCGATCTGTCCCTCCGGGCGCGGAAGGCCGCGCTGCCGGAAAAGCTGCTGAACTCCCCGGGCCGGGCGGGGGCGTACTTCGCCGAGCTGCTGCTGGGGCAGAAGCGGGAGCTGCTGTACGAGGCGTGCCTGGACGGAAAGGGCAAGCTCCTCAGCTGCCGCTGCATCACCAAGGGCACGGTAACGTCGTCGCCCCTACAGGTACGGCAGGTGGTGGAGAACGCCCTATACTCCGGGGCGGACAGCGTGCTGCTGGCCCACAACCACCCCAGCGGCGTGGCGCTGCCGTCCCAGGCGGACGTGGTGGTCACGCGGCAGGTGCGCGAGGCGTTAGCACCGCTGGGCATCGTGCTGCGGGATCACATCATCGTGGCCGACCGGGACTACGTATCCATGGCCGAAAGCGGCCTTTTAGCGGACTAAGGAGGCATCTATGCCGGATCTCAAAGTCGTATCGGAATACCGGCCTGCCGGCGACCAGCCCCAGGCCATCGACAAGCTGGCGCGGGGACTGGAGAACGGCCTGCGGCAGCAGGTGCTCAAGGGCGTCACCGGCTCAGGCAAGACGTACACCATGGCCAAGGTCATCGAGCGGGTGAACCGGCCCACGTTGGTGCTGGCCCACAACAAGACGCTGGCGGCCCAGCTGTGCGAGGAGTTCCGGGAGTTCTTCCCCAACAACGCCGTGGAGTATTTCGTCAGCTACTACGACTACTACCAGCCGGAGGCGTACATCGCCCACACGGATACCTATATTGAGAAGGACGCCTCCACCAACGAGGAGATCGACCGCCTGCGCCTGTCCGCCACCTGCGCCCTGCTGGAGCGGCGGGACGTGATCGTGGTGTCCTCCGTGAGCTGCATCTACGGTCTGGGCGAGCCGGACGACTTCGCCCACATGATGATCTCACTGCGGACGGGAATGTCCATGGAGCGGGACGAGCTGCTGCGGCGGCTGGTGGAGGATCGCTACGAGCGCAACGACATCGCCTTCCAGCGGAATATGTTCCGTGTCCGGGGCGACACGGTGGAGCTGTACCCGGCGTACTACAAGGACCGGGCCATCCGGGTGGAGTTCTTTGGTGACGAGATCGACCGCATCACCGAGTTCCACCCCGTCACCGGCGCGGCCACCAAATCGCTGAGCCACATCGCCATCTACCCCGCCAGCCACTACGTCACGCCCAAGGACAAGCTGGAGCGTGCGGCGGAGGAGATCGAGCGGGAGCTGGCGGAGCGGAAGAAGTGGTTCGAGGAGCAGGGCAAGCTGGTGGAGGCCCAGCGCATCGACCAGCGCACCCGCTACGATGTGGAGATGATGCGGACGCTGGGCTACTGCTCCGGCATTGAGAACTACTCCCGCGTCATCTCCCAGCGGCCCGCGGGGTCTGCGCCCATGACGCTGCTGGACTTCTTCCCCGATGATTTCGTGCTGTTCGTGGATGAGAGCCACGTGACGCTGCCCCAGGTGCGGGCCATGTATAACGGCGACCACGCCCGCAAGCAGAGCTTGGTGGACTACGGCTTCCGCCTGCCCTGCGCCTTTGATAACCGCCCCCTGAAATTCGAGGAGTTCGAGGAGAAGTTCTCCCAGGCTATCTACGTCTCCGCCACGCCGGGGGACTTTGAAAAGGAGCACGCCGATCAGGTGGTGGAGCAGGTCATCCGCCCCACGGGATTGCTTGACCCCCGGGTGGAGGTACGGCCCGTCACCGGGCAGATCGACGACCTGGTGGAGGAGATCCACACCCGTGAGCAGCGGAATGAGCGGGTGCTGGTCACCACGCTGACCAAGCGCATGGCAGAGGATCTCACCGCCCACCTCCGCGGCCTTGGCATCAAGGTGCGCTATATGCACGCCGACGTGTCGGCCCTGGAGCGGATGGAGATCATCCGCGACCTGCGGCTGGGCGAGTTCGACGTGCTGGTGGGCATCAACCTGCTGCGTGAGGGCCTGGATCTGCCGGAGGTGTCGCTGGTGGCCATTCTGGACGCGGACAAGGAGGGCTTCCTCCGCAGCGAGACCAGCCTCATCCAGACCATAGGCCGCGCCGCCCGCAACGCCGAGGGCCTGGTCATCCTCTACGCCGACACCGTCACGCCCTCCATGCGCGCCGCCATGGACGAGACGGAGCGCCGCCGTAAGATACAGGACGACTTCAACAAGGCCCACGGCATCGTGCCGCAGACCATCCGCAAGGGCGTGCGGGAGATGGTGGAGATCAGCCACAGCGCCGAGGAGGCGTCTAAGCTCAGCAAGAAGAAGCTCTCCGACCGGGAGCGGGCGGAGACCATCGCCCGGCTGGAGAAAGAGATGAAAGAGGCCAGCCGTATGCTGGAGTTTGAATACGCCGCCCTGCTCCGGGATCAGATCATCGAGCTGCGGGGCGAGAAATAGAGAACCGAGAACGGACCTATGAAAAAGTATATCTCCTATATCTACGTCATCCTCAGCGCTGTGTGCTGGGGCTTCATCGGGTTTTCCAACCGCCTGCTCACCGCCGCCGGGGTGGAGCTGGGCAACCGGGTGTTCATCCGCAATTTCGGCACGCTGCTGGTGCTGACGGTGGTGTTCGCCCTGTTTCACCGGCAGGTGTTCCGCATCCAATGGAAGCACCTGCCCATCTTCCTGTGCTCCGGCCTCATCAGCATCCTGCTCTTGAGCACGGTGTACTTCCAGTGCCAGACCATGTGCTCCCTGTCGGTGGCGGCGGTGCTGCTGTACCTGGCGCCGTCCTTTGTGGTGCTGTTCAGCGCCGTGCTGTGGAAAACGCCGCTGACGAAGCGCAAGCTCATCGCCCTGGTGGTATCCCTGCTGGGCTGCGTCATGGTCAGCGGCATCCTGGGCGGCGACATGACCGCCTCCTGGGCCGGCATCGGCCTGGGCGTGCTGTCCGGCCTGTGCTACGCCAGCTACACCGTGTTTGCCCACTACGGGCTGGCCCACTACGAGAGCTACACCATGATCTACTGGACGTTCCTGGTGGCCGGGCTGGGCTCTGTGGTCTTCGCGGACTTCAAGACGCTGCCCCTGGCCTTTGCCAGCACCCAGGGCATCGTGGGCGTGTGCGGCGTGGTCATCGTGGCCACGGTGCTGCCCTATATCTTCTACACCAAGGGCCTGGAGGGCGTGGAAAGCGGCAGAGCCTCCATCATCACCAACATCGAGCCGGTGGTGGAGACGCTGGTGGGCGTCTTCGTGTTCAAGGAGGCCCTCACCGTGTGGACGGTGCTGGGCGTGGCCTGTGTGTTCGGCTGCGTCATCCTGCTGGCCCGTGAGGGCGGCAAAGCCCCAGCGGCAAAGGAGGAAGCCCATGGCAAAGCATAAAGAGGAAAAGACCAATGTCATGCGGACGCTGGAGCAGAAGAAGATCCCCTACACCGCCCACAGCTACGACCCGGACGGCCCTATCGACGGCGTGTCCGTGGCCCAAACGCTGGGCCAGCCGGCGGAGCGCGTGTTCAAAACGCTGGTGACCAAGGCCGCCAGCGGGGCGTACTACGTGTTCGACATCCCCGTGGCGGAGAACCTCGATTTGAAAAAAGCCGCCAAGGCCGTGGGGGAGAAGTCCATCGCCATGCTGCCCCAAAAGGAGCTGCTGGGTCTGACGGGCTACGTCCACGGCGGCTGCTCCCCGGTGGGCATGAAAAAGCAGTTCCCCACCGTGTTCCACAAGACGGCGCTGGGGTATGACACCGTCTGCGTCAGCGCCGGAAAGATCGGCGCGCAGGTGGAGTGCGACCCCAAGGCGCTGATAGACCTGCTGCGGGCGAAAACGGCGGACATCATCGTATAAATTTAAGTATTATCTTGACATTAAAAATTGTTTTAACTACACTTTATCTGCGAAAAAGTTGCAGAAACGAGGAATACCATGCAAAAGGAAATTTTCATCAAGGGCGCACGGGAGAACAACCTGAAGAACATTGATGTGACCATCCCCAGGGACAAGCTGGTGGTGCTGACGGGTCTTTCCGGCAGCGGCAAAAGCACGCTGGCGGCCTGCATCAACGGGCTGAACCCCTTCGCAAACCCCGGCGAGTGCACCGGCACCCTGACCGTGGACGGCGTGGACGCCCCCCACAGCAGCATCTTTGAGCTGTCGGCCCATGTGGGCACCGTCCTGCAGGACCCGGACGGCCAGTTCATCGGCCTGACGGTGGGCGAGGATATCGCCTTTGCGCTGGAAAACAGCTGTATGCCGCAGGACGAGATGCACGCCGTCACCCGCCGCGCCGCCAAGCTGGTGGGCATTGAGAACCACCTCGGCTATGCGCCCCACGAGCTTTCCGGCGGGCAGAAGCAGCGGGTCGGCCTTGCGGGCGTCATGGTAGATCAGGTCAAGATCCTCCTCTTCGATGAGCCGCTGGCCAACCTCGACCCCGCTACCGGCAAACAGGCCATTGAGCTGATCGACGAAATCCAGCAAAAGACCGACACCACCGTGCTCATCATCGAGCACCGGCTGGAAGATGTGCTCTGGCGGAACGTGGACCGCATCGTCCTCGTCAACGAGGGGAAGATTCTGGCCGACCTGCGCCCGGACGAACTGCTTTCCACTTCGCTGCTGGCCGAAAACGGTATCCGCGAGCCGCTCTACCTCACGGCGCTGCGGTATGCGGGCGTGGCCATCACGCCGGAAAAGCGCCCTGCCCATGTGGACAGCCTTGTGCTGAACGAGGCCGATACGGCGGCGCTGAAGCAGTGGTTCACCGCCTACCCGCAGCCGGAACCGGCGGCGGCCCCGGTCCCCCTGCTGGAAGTGCGGGATCTGAGCTTTGGCTACCAGAAGGGCCAGCCGACCCTGAAGCATGTCGGCTTCACCATCGGCAAGGGCGAGATGGTCAGCATCGTGGGCCGGAACGGCGCGGGCAAATCCACGCTGTCCAAGCTCATCTGCGGCTTCGAGACGCCGGATGCGGGTGAGGTCTTCCTGAACGGAAACCCGCTGGCCGGGGAGAACATCCGCAGCCGCGCCAAGCACATCGGCTACGTGATGCAGAACCCGAACCAGATGATCTCCAAGACCATGATCTACGACGAAGTGGCGCTGGGTTTGCAGCGCTCCGGCCTGACGGAAGCGCAGATCCGGGAAAAGGTCGAGCAGACGCTGAAAATCTGCGGTCTGTATCCCTTCCGCAACTGGCCGGTGTCGGCGCTGAGCTTCGGGCAGAAAAAGCGTGTGACCATCGCATCGATTCTGGCGCTGGACCCCGAGCTGATCATTCTGGACGAGGCAAATATCATGGTTCGGGGCCTTTCCGGTGACGCAAAGACCATTCAAGCCTGCATTTCCCGGTATTTGGACAATTTGCAGGCGAAATTTCAGGTGGATCGCCGGGCTGCGGAGGCGTATTTCAAGTCCCGTACCCAGATGACGGACTCCACGGTCCAGCGTTACACCCAGTTTGACAAGTCCTTGATCGACGATGTGAAGGAATTCTTCCAAAATGGCACCATTTCTCACGCACAGGCCCTGTCGCTCTGCCCGCTGGAACCCAGCGAGCAGGTCCTCTATGTGAATGCCATCAATAAGGCCATTCAGATGTCCAACGGGGACAAGGCTCTGGAACATACCTATGTCACCCGAATCACGGACCGGGCCGCTCAGGCCGCCCGCATGACCAACGGCCGGGAAGCGGAGCTGGCCCGGCTGGAAGAAGCCATTATTCCGCCGGTTCACGCCAAGCCCGCCGGAGATGTGGCGGTCCGCACCCAAAAGGCCACGCTGATCCGAAAGTATGAGAAGGTCACGTTTGACCTCTCTAAAATCACCTCCAGCAAGCGGCGGCTGAATTCTCTGCGGAAAATGGACGCTGCCGATGGGGATGGTTCCATTGTCGAAAGTCTGGATAAGTTGGCCAAGGAGGCCGCGGAGCTGGCCGATCTCCTGCGGAACGGACAGTAATGGCCCGTCCCAAAGGCCCGGAGCAGCGTGTCCCCGTGAAAATGCGGGTAAATATCGGTCTGATGGACCGGTTGCGGCAGTTG
>USNH01000052.1 GCA_900556015.1 uncultured Eubacteriales bacterium
TGAATCTGATGGACGGCATGACCCAAATAACGGAGGCGCAGATCCAGCTGGATCAGGCCAAGACGCAGATCGAGAGCGGCCTGAAGCAGATCCGGGAGGCTTATAAGAACGTATCCGAGCAGACGGATCTGGGCGGCCTGCTGTCCATCTCCACCGTCAGCGGCCTGCTGACGGCGCAGAACTTCTCCATGCCCGCGGGCTACATCAACGACGACAGCGGCGTGCGCTATATGGTCTCCGTGGGGCAGAAGCTGGAGAGCAGCGCGGAGCTGGAGGACATGGTGCTTTTCGACCTGGGGCTGGAGGGCGTTGACCCCATCCGCCTGGGCGACGTGGCCACCGTGGTGGTCACGGACGACGCCGATGAGCTTTACACCAAGCTGGACGGGGAGAACGGCATCCTGCTGTCCTTCACCAAGCAGTCCAACTACGCCACGGCGGAGGTGTCCAACAACATCATCGCCCGCTTTGAAACGCTGGAATCCCAGTACGAGGGGCTGTCCTTCGTGCCCCTGATGGATCAGGGCGACTATATCTACCTCATCGTGGAGACCATCATGTCCTCCCTGCTGTGGGGCGCGGTGTTCTCCGTGGTGGTGCTGTTTTTGTTCCTGCGCGACTGGCGGCCCACCGTCATCACCCTGGTGTCCATTCCCGTCAGCGTCATTTTCGCCGTGGTGCTCATGTACTTCACCGGCGTGACCATCAACATGATCTCCCTCAGCGGCCTGGCGGTGTCGGTGGGTATGCTGGTGGATAACTCCGTGGTGGTCATCGAGAACATCTACCGCCTCCGCGCCAAGGGCGCGACCATCATCCAGGCGGCGGTGTCCGGCGCGGGGCAGGTGCTGGGCGCGGTGACGGCCTCCACGCTGACCACGGTGTGCGTGTTCGCCCCCATCGTGTTCGTGGAGGGTCTGACCCGCCAGCTGTTCACCGACCTGGCGCTGACCATCACCTATTCCCTCATGGCAAGTTTGCTGGTGTCGCTGACCCTTGTGCCCGCCATGGCCTCCGGGATGCTGCGCCGGGACTTCACCCCCAAGCCCGGCCTGCTGGATAAGCTCTACCCGGCCTACCGCAGGGCCATCGAGTTCTCCCTGGATCACAAGGCCGGCGTGCTGCTGCTGTCGCTGGTGCTGCTGGTCACGTCCGCGTGGGGCGCGGTGAGCCGCGGCTTCACCTTCATGCCGGAGATCGACATGAACAACCTGTCCCTGTCCGTCACCATGCCGGAGGGCACGACCCGCGAGGAGGCCGTTCAGCTGGCAGACGAGGTGATGGAGCGCGTCATGTCGGTGGACAACGTGTCCGATGCCGGCTTTATGATGGGCAGCGGCACGATGGGCGGCCTGAGCCTGACCAGCACCTCCAACGGGAGCTATGACGTGACCGGCTACATCACCATGCCGGAGGGCACGTTCGGTTCGGAGGCGGGGAAGGAGATCGAGGCGCTGTGCGCCGACCTGCCCTGCAAGGTCACGGCCAGCGGCGTCATGAGCGGCATGATGAGCTACATGACCGGCAGCGGCGTGTCCCTGACGGTGTACGGCAGCGACATGGAGGAGCTGCAAAGCGCCGCCCGTGCCCTGGGCCAGCGCGTCGCCCAGGCCGAGGGCGTGACCGAGGTGTCCGACGGATTGGAGGACGCCGCCCCGGCGCTGCAGGTGGTGATTGACCGCAACAAGGCCATGACAAAGGGCATCACCGTGGCGCAGATCTATATGCAGGTGGCGGCGGCCTTGTCCGACACCACCACCGTCTCCACCGTCACGCTGGACGGCGACAGCATGGAGATGATCGTGGACGCGGCGGAGGGCAGCAAGCTGACACGGGAGAAGCTGCTGGATCTGACCATCACGCCGGATGACTCCATGTCCGCGTCTATGGGCGGCGCGTCTGCTTCCGCCTCCGCCTCCGGCCTGAGCCAGCTCACCGGCGAGGACGGCGAGGACGAGGATACCTCCTTCCGGCTGGGCGACGTAGCGGAGATCCGGGAAACGGTGTCGCTGAACAGCATCAGCCGCGACCAGCAGCGCCGCTGCATCACCGTCACCGCCGCCATCGCCGAGGGCTACAACGTCACAAAGGTCACATCCGAGGTGCAGCGCCTGGTCAGCGGCCTGACGCTGCCGGACACCGTGACGGTGGAGTTCAACGGCGAGAACGAGCAGATCATGAATGCCATGACCCAGCTGATGCTGATGCTGCTGCTGGGCGTGGTGCTGGTGTACCTGATCATGGTGGCCCAGTTCCAGTCCCTGAAGTCCCCGTTCATCGTCATGTTCACCATCCCCCTGGCCTTTACCGGCGGCTTCCTGGCCCTGCTCATCGCGGGCATCGAGGTGTCGGTGGTCAGCCTCATCGGCTTCGTCATGCTGGTGGGCATCATCGTCAACAACGGCATCGTGCTGGTGGACTATATCAACCAGCAGCGGCTGGCGGGCATGGAGCGGCGGGAGGCCATCATCGACGCGGGCGTTACCCGCCTGCGGCCTATCCTGATGACCAGCCTGACTACCATCCTGGGTCTGATCGTCACGGCGGTGGCCAAAAACGCCGGCACGGCCCTGATCCAGCCCATCGCCCTGGTCTGCATCGGCGGATTGCTGTACGCCACGCTGATGACGCTGTTCGTCGTGCCGTGTATGTACGACCTGCTGAGTAAAAAGGAGCTGCGTAAGGTGGACGAGGACGAGCTGAAGCTGCTGGATATGTGAGCGGAACGAAAGCGCCTGCGCTTCCGTCTATATATACACACGAGGTAATACACACGGAAAACCGAGAGAAAGAAATGATTTGTCCGAAGGAGGATATGGAAATGACCAAAAAGATCATCGCCCTGCTGCTGGCGCTGGCCTGTGTGCTGAGTTTGGCGGCCTGCGGCAAGAAGAACCAGGACGACACCCCTGACCCCGCCCCTGCCCCCGACCCCGCGCCCACCACCATCACGGCGGAGTACACCCACGGCTTCGTGGACATGGCGCTGGAGCTGCCGGAGGGCTGGAGCTGGGAGACCGTCACCGATGACGGCGACAGCAAGACCGAGGGCATCCGCTTCTACAAGACCGATGACACCACCGTCAGCTACACGCTGCTGTGCTGGACCGGCGGCTACGGCATCTGCGGCACAGGTGTTACCAGCGAGGAGCTGACGCTGGCCAATGGGCAGAAGGTGTGGCAGCACACGGAGCAGGACGCGGACAAGGGCGTTATGATGATGGCGGACATCTTCTTTGAGGAGACGCCGGGCAGCTATGTGGCCAGCCCCTCGGAGACCATGACCACCGAGGTGTGGAACGCCAACCGCGACACGCTGCTGTCCATCCTGGGCACGGTGCAGATCGGGCGCAAGAGCCTGAGCCAGCAGGCGGCCATCGACGCGGCCAAGGCCATTTACACCGGCGAGTACGACATGGTGTACGGCAGCTATGACGTGACCAGCGGCGCGTGGATCATCAGCTTCAGCAAGGGCACGGCAGGCGGCGAGACCGACCGCGTCACCGTGGACGCGGCAGGCAGGGCCATGCTGGGCACGAAGTAAAAAAGCACCGAAAACCGCCGCTTTTGCGGCGGTTTTCCACTGTTTTGGCAGATTTTCTGCGTTGTGCTTGACAATTTGGCGGAAACGTGCTATCCTGTGACCTGTTACAGGCGATGATGGGTTTGGCAGCCCGGAGCTGCGGGAGGAAATGCCCGACGGACGCCCCGTTACCGGCGCGAGAGTGTGGATGTATCCAAATTCAGGTGGAACCACGGACGAGTTTTCGTTCGCCCTGATGCTAATTTAGCATCAGGGCGTTTTTGCTGCGATTAAGGAGAGAAGTCTATGAAAAAGAGGACACTGGCGCTGCTGCTGGCGGCACTGCTGGGGCTGACGGCCTGCGGCGCACCGGCGGAAAAGGGTACACCCACGGGGGAGATATTCATTTACGGCGAGGAGCACGCCAACGCCAGCTGCCTGGATAAGGAGCTGGCACTGTGGCAGACCTTCTATGGTCAGGGAATGCGTCACCTGTTCATAGAGATGGGCGCAGGCTCCACACTGCTGCTGAACCGCTGGATGGCGGCGGAGGACGATGCCTATTGGGATATGGTGTACGGCGCCTGCGAGGGGACGCTGTTCCATGCGGAGGTGGTGGCGGATTTTTACCATCAGATTAAGGAGACGTGTCCTGACACGATATTCCACGGCTTTGATATTGAGCATCAGTATGCCACCTCCGGCGAAAAGGCGCGCCAGCTTCTGGAGGACGAGGGAAAGACCGACACCGACGGCTACCGCGCGGTAGAGCGGAGCATCAAGCAGGGCGTCATGTACTATCGGCGCGGCGCAGACGATGAAGCCGACGTGCAGCGAGAGTACGCCTTGGCGAACAATTTCTGCACCGCCTTCGACGCACTGGGCGGCATCAGCGTGGTGGCCTTCTGCGGCGGCGCCCACGCCGACCCCAACGGGATGGATCACCAGACCGGCACCGTACCCTCCATGGCGGCTCAGATTGCGGCACATTACGGCAGCAAGGTGACGCTGACCTGTGCCAATCTTGCGCGGGAAGAAAAACCGGAGATGGAGCCGCTCCGCACGGACACACTGACCATCGCCGGAAAGTCGTATACGGCGTCCTACTTCGGAGAGCAGGACATATCTGATTGGAGTGATTACGCCAGCCGCGAGTTCTGGCGCGTGGAGGGCGGATACGATGCCTTTTCCGTGTGGCCGGCTACCGATGACCAGCTCCCGGAGATCAACTACCCCATGGCGCTCCACGGGAGAGAGGCCTATGCCGTTTTGTACCACCAGCCGGACGGCGGGACAATGTGGTGGTACGGTGTGTCCACAGACCAGACGGATTGGGATGCGGGAGTCATGACCGTGCAGGTAGCGCCGCCGGAGGCGGCTTGAACATACAGACCAAAAATATTCACATAAAGGAGACGAGCACATGAAAAACACTGAAAAAACAATGGATAAACTGGTAGCGCTCTGTAAAAACCGGGGCTTTATCTTCGCAGGCTCCGAGATCTACGGCGGCTTGGCCAACACGTGGGACTACGGCCCGCTGGGTGTGGAGCTGAAGAACAACATCAAGAAGGCGTGGTGGAAAAAGTTCGTCCAGGAGAACCCCTACAACGTGGGGCAGGATGCCGCCATCCTCATGAACCCCCAGACGTGGGTGGCCAGCGGCCATCTGGCCGGCTTCTCCGATCCGCTGATGGACTGCAAGGAGTGCAAGGAGCGCTTCCGCGCCGACAAGCTCATTGAGGACTGGTGCAATCAGAACGGCGTGACGCTGCCCAAGCCCATCGACGCCTTCTCCCAGCAGGAGATGAAGGACTTCATCGAGGACAACAATATCCCCTGCCCCACCTGCGGCAAGCACAACTTCACCGACATCCGTCAGTTCAACCTGATGTTCAAGACGTTCCAGGGCGTGACCGAGGATGCGAAGAACACGGTGTATCTGCGGCCTGAGACGGCCCAGGGTATCTTTACCAACTTCGTGAACACCCAGCGCACCACCCGCCGCAAGCTGCCCTTCGGCGTGTGCCAGATCGGCAAGTCCTTCCGCAACGAGATCACCCCGGGCAACTTCATCTTCCGCGTCCGCGAGTTCGAGCAGATGGAGCTGGAGTTCTTCTGCAAGCCCGGCACGGACCTGGAGTGGTTCAACTACTGGCGCACGTTCTGCCACAACTGGCTGCTGGGCATTGGTTTGAAGGACGAGAACCTGCGGCTGCGTGACCACGATCCGGAGGAGCTGTGCTTCTACTCCAAGGCCACCACGGACTTTGAGTTCCTGTTCCCCTTCGGCTGGGGCGAACTGTGGGGCGTGGCCGACCGCACGGATTACGACCTGACCCAGCATCAGACCGTGTCCGGCAAGGATCTGACCTATTTTGACCCGGAGACCAACGAGCGGTACATCCCCTACGTGGTCGAGCCGTCCCTGGGCGTGGAGCGCAGTGTGCTGGCCGTGCTGGTGGACGCATACGACGAGGAGGTCGTGGACGCGGAGAAGAACGACGTGCGCGTGGTGCTGCACCTGCACCCGGCCCTCGCGCCGTACAAGGCCGCCGTGCTGCCCCTGAGCAAGAAGCTCAGCGACAAGGCCCGGGAGGTCTATGACGAGCTGTGTAAGGAGTGGATGATCGACTTTGACGAGACCGGCTCTATCGGCAAGCGCTACCGCCGCGAGGACGAGGTGGGCACGCCGTTCTGCATCACCGTGGACTTCGACACCGTGGGCGATGCCGAGCATGAGGGCGACAACTGCGTCACCGTCCGTGAGCGCGACACCATGGAGCAGGTGCGTATTCCCATCAGCGAGCTGAAGGCATACCTGGCCGAGAAGCTGGCGTATTAAGAGTAAATGAGCGCAAAAAAGAAAGCCCCGCGGGGCTTTCTTTTTTTGCATGCCTGCTGCTTCCGTAGGGGGCGGCGTCCCGCAGTGGAGCGCAGCGGAACAAATGCCCTTGGGGTACGACGTCCCCCTCAGCGCGGCAGCGCCGCCGCGTCACA
>USNH01000053.1 GCA_900556015.1 uncultured Eubacteriales bacterium
CTTCTCGCCCTGGAACGCCTCCGCCAGCAGCTTCTTGATCAGGGTCGTCTTGCCCGCGCCCAAAAAGCCGGATACGATGTCAATTTTTGTCATAGTGAAAACCTTCTTTTCTCCGCCGCCGAGGCAGCTCATATTTTTTCACCTATATCATATCCCAATTTTCCAAAAATGCAAGGGGATACACAATAAAAAAGGAACGTCGGAGACGTTCCTTTTTTATGCCTATCGGTCGTTATCCAAAAAGCCGTCCGTGTCCGTCACCCTGCCGTTCCGCAGCATCTGCTGATAGTCGCTGTCAAAGGCCGCCGCCTCGCTGCGTACCCGCGCCCGTGTCACAGCCCGCGCTCCGCGGGCGCTTTCCGGGCCGTCGCCGGGTACTGCGCCGCCGTCGGTGTTGTGGCCGCCGTTCATGCTGTTGCCGGGAATAACGTCATCCTCCGTGCCGTTGGTGTCCGGCTGGGTGCTGGTGTTGCCGTTCGGCGTGGTATCGGGATCTTTGTTGGTGTTTGGCTTGGTGCTGCCCGTATCGCCGCAGGCCGTCAGCGCCACCGCCAGCAGTAGCGCCGCCGCCCACGCAAATATACGTTTCGCCATGCTCCTGTCCTCCTTTTTCCTCCGTGTGCGATCGTCTCGCCGGATGTAGTATCTGCGGCGGCGGGATTTGTAGCCGCGGCACATTTTCCCTTTTGCGCCGTTGCTTTTTTGCGCCATGTGAAGTATAATCTTCTTTACTTACCGCATTTCAGCCTGAACAAGGAGGACATATACGATGCAAAAGCTGGAAAAACAGTACCATATCCACTGCGCGGAGGGCGATGTGGGCCGCTACGTCATCCTGCCCGGCGATCCGGGCCGCTGCGAGAAGATCGCCGCGCTGTTTGACGATGCCCATTTCGTCTCCAGCAACCGGGAATACACCATCTACACCGGCACGCTGCTGGGTGAAAAGGTCTCCGTCTGCTCCACCGGCATCGGCGGCCCGTCCGCCTCCATCGCCATGGAGGAGCTGCACAACATCGGCGCGGACACGTTCATCCGCGTGGGTACCTGCGGCGGCATCGACCTGGACGTTCGCAGCGGCGACGTGGTGGTGGCCACCGGCGCGATCCGCTTTGAGCACACCAGTCGGGAATACGCGCCCATCGAGTATCCCGCCGTGGCCAATTTCGAGGTGACTACGGCGCTGGTGCAGGCGGCCAGGGCGCTGGGCAAGCGCACCCAGGTGGGTGTTGTTCAGTGCAAGGATGCGTTTTACGGCCAGCACAGCCCCGCCAAAATGCCGGTTTCCTACGAGCTGCTGAACAAGTGGGAGGCTTGGAAGCGTCTGGGTGTCAAGGCCAGCGAGATGGAGTCCGCCGCGCTGTTCGTGGTGGCGGACGCGCTGAAGTGCCGCTGCGGCAGCTGCTTCCACGTGGTGTGGAATCAGGAGCGGGAGAAGGCCGGCCTGGATCAGGACATGAGCGAGGACACCACCTCCGCCGTGCAGGTGGGCGTGGCGGCCCTGAAGCTGCTCATCGAGGCCGACCGGGCGAAGTAAAGCAAACGCAAGCGCAAAAAAGGACCGCCGGAGGCGGTCCTTTTCCTATCCCGTACAATTCAGCTTTCCTTCGCGCAGAAGCCGAACAGCTCCTGAAACAGCCCCTGTCCGTACTCGTTCAGCCGGCGGCAGTATTCGCCGTAGGCACCCATGATCTGCCGGGCCTCATCGGTGAGCACCGCGCCGCCGCCGCCCGCGCCGCCGATGGTAGAGCGCAGCAGCTTGCAGCCGAAGCCCTGCTCCGCCCCGTGGACGATGGCCCACGCCTTGGAATACGCCATATTCATGGACTGGGCCGCCGAGCGCAGGGAGTGCAGCTCGTCCACCGCCTCCAGCAGCCGGGCCACCCCCGGCCCGAAGCATTTTTCCTCCGCAAACAGCCGCGCCGTCAGGCGCACGGTGATGTTCTTCTCCATGGAACGTCCCTCATTTCTTTATTCTTCCTGTCATTCTATCAAACCTGGCCCATGTTGACAACCATTTTCCGTTGTGCTACTGTAAGGACAACGAAAGGATGAAGGACTATGCTGATCTTGATACGCGGCGCGGGGGACATCGCCACCGGCGTCGCCCTGCGGCTGTACCGCAGCGGAATGCAGGTGGTCATGACCGACCTGCCCCAGCCCACGGCCATCCGCCGCACCGTGTGCTTTTCCCCGGCCATCACCCACGGCGAGACGGTGGTGGAGGGCGTCCATGCCGCCCGCGCGGAGACGGCGGAGCAAGCGCTGGCCCTGCTGGCGGAGGGCGTCGTGCCGGTGCTGGCCGATCCGGCGCTGACGTGCCTGACATCGCTGCGGCCCGATGCGCTGGTGGACGCCATTCTGGCCAAGAAGAATTTGGGGACACATATCACCGACGCGCCGGTGGTGGTGGGTGTCGGCCCGGGCTTCACTGCCGGGGTGGACTGCCACGCGGTGGTGGAGACCATGCGCGGCCACACCCTGGGCCGGGTCATCTATGACGGCGCGGCGCTGCCCAACACCAACATCCCCGGCCTCATCGGCGGCTACGCCGGCGAGCGGGTGCTGCGCGCCCCGGCGGACGGGGTATTTCATCAGATAATGAACATCGGCGATGAGGTCAAGGCCGGTGACATCGCCGGAGAGGTGGACGGCCAGCCCATGCGCTGCACCATCGGCGGTGTGCTCCGCGGCCTGCTGGCTGACGGTACGCCGGTGCACAAGGGCATGAAATCCGGCGACGTTGACCCGCGGTGCAGGCCGGAATACTGCACCACCGCGTCAGACAAGGCACTGGCCGTGGGCGGCGGCGTACTGGAGGCCATCCTGCATTTCAGCACCATACTGCGTTAGGAGGATCGTATGGAAGAA
Organism: uncultured Eubacteriales bacterium; assembly: GCA_900556015.1. Next base: position 2,872 of record USNH01000053.1, read on the forward strand.
CAGAACATAAAGCTGACAAAGCTGACCAAGTGCGCCGGGTGCGGCGCGAAGGTGGGCGCAGGGGTGCTGGCCCAGCTGCTGGAGGGCATCCGCGTACACCACGACCCCAATCTGCTGGTGGGGTTCGACAAGAACGATGACGCCTCGGTGTATAAGATCAATGACGAGCTGGCCCTGGTGCAGACGGTGGACTTCTTCCCGCCCATCGCCGATGACCCCTACCTGTTCGGTCAGATCGCCGCCACCAACGCCCTCAGCGACGTGTACGCCATGGGCGGCGTGCCGAAGCTGTGTCTGAACATTATGGCCGTGCCGGAGGATATGCCCAGGGAGACGGTGCATCAGATCCTCCGCGGCGGCTATGACAAGGTGTACGAGGCCGGTGCGCTGATCACCGGCGGCCACAGCATTTTGGACGATGAGCCGAAGTACGGCCTGGCCGTCACCGGCTTTGTCCACCCGGACAAGCTGCTGTCCAACTCCGCCGCCCGGCCCGGCGATGTGCTGGTGCTGACCAAGCCCATCGGCATCGGCGTGCTGACCAGCGCCGCCAAGGCCGACCTGCTGGACGAGGACACCCTCGCCTTCGCCAACCGCATGATGACCACTCTGAATAAGGCCGCCCGTGACGTGATGGTGCGCCATCAGGTTCACTCCTGCACCGATGTCACCGGCTTCGGCCTGCTGGGCCACAGCTTCGAGATGGCCCAGGGCAGCGACGTGACCATCACCCTCCACGTGGACGGCATCGACCTGATCCCCGCCGCGCTGGAGTTCGCCCGCATGGGCGTGCTGCCCGCCGGGATGTACCGCAACCGCACCTTCGCCGAGCCCGGCGTGGACGCGGGCGATACGGAGACCGCCGTGCAGGACCTGCTGTACGACCCCCAGACCTCCGGCGGACTGCTGATGGCCGTTGCCCCGGAGGATGCCGACGATCTGCTGGCGGAGCTGAAGGACGTTGTCCCCAGCGCCCAGCGCATCGGCGAGGTGGGCGAGTACCGCGGCGGCAAGCGTATCCTGCTGCGCTGACACATAAAAAAAGACCGCCTCCCGGCGGTCTTTTTATGTCATGCCAGCGTCCGAATGGCCTCCAGCGCCGCGTCCACGTCCCGTTCCGTGTTGGCCCAGCCCAGCGAGAACCGCACCGTCCCCTGGGGGAACGTGCCCAGCGTCTTGTGGGCGGAGGGCGCACAGTGCAGGCCGCACCGGGTCAGGATGCCGTGCTCCGTCTCCAGCGCGTAGGCGGCCTCACCGTTGTCCCGGCGCAGGAAATCCACGGAGATAACCCCCACCCGGCGCTCCAGCTCCCTCGGCCCGACCATGCGGACGTGTGGGATGTCCTCCAGCCCCTCCAAAAACCGCCGGCACAGCGTCATTTCATGCTGCCGCAGCGTGTCCACGCCCCGTTCTTCGATGAACCGCAGCGCCGCCTCCCAGCCGTAGTAGCCGGGGATGTTGGCCGTGCCGGACTCGAACCGATCCGGCAGATAGGGCGGCAGATACTCGCTGTCCGATGCGCTGCCTGTCCCTCCGGCTATGAGGGGCGTCAGCTTTTCGGCAAAGTCATGGCGCAGCAGCAGCGCCCCCACGCCCCCCGGCCCAAGCAGCCCCTTGTGTCCCGGCACAGCCATGGCCGCCAGTCCCAGCGCCTGAAAGTCGATGGGCAAATGCCCCGCCGTCTGGGCAGCGTCCAGCGCAAAGGGCACGCCTCGTTCCCCGCAGATGCGCCCCACCGCCGCCGCGTCCTGCACCGCGCCGCACACGTTGGAGGCGTGGGCCATGATGACCAGCTTTGTATCCGGGCGGAACAGCCCCGGCAGCGCGTCTATGTCCGCTATGCCGTCGCTGCCGCAGGGGATGCGGCTCACCTCCACCCCCGGCAGCCGCAGCAGCGGGCGCATCACCGCGTTGTGCTCCATGCTGCTGACGATGCAGTGCCCGCCGCCGTGGAGCAGCCCGGAGATGATCATATTCAGTCCCGCCGTAGCCCCCGGTGTCAGGATGACGTGGGTGGGCATCTCAGGAAAGCGGAACAGCGCCGCCAGGCGCTGCCGCAGCGCCAGCGTGGTCATCCCTGCCTCCTGTGCGGCGGTATAGACCGAGCGGTTCACATTCGCCCCCACGCAGTCCAGATAGTATTTCATGCGGTCGCTGACGCCCTCCGGCTTGGGGAAGGACGTGGCGGCGTTGTCCAGATAGATGGTGTCCATGGCGGGCCTCCTTGCAGTTCTGCGGCTATTATACCATAGTGCTTGCACTATGGTATAATTCGCCGCCTTTTTCGGTTGCCCGGCTTCGCCGGGCGAGAAAAACGGCGATGAAATAGAATAAACGTTTCACGCTTATTTTACCATATTTGAGGGGAAAAGGCAAGCCCGGCAGGGCCGGGCACTTTATCATGGTGGCTTTCTCCGATGCTCCCCTGACCCAAACCATCTATGGCGTCTTGCTGATGAACTTCATCCGCAGCGCCGTGGAGGGCGGCTGTGACTCTCTGCCGGCTCTGTTCACCCTGGTGTTCAGCCCGCTGCGGCAGTAAAACTGAAAAAGGATCAGGGCCAAGAAGGCTCTGATCCTTTTTTTATGCCCGCCCCTGTGTGGATATGCTGCATAGGGGCGGATTTATTATTCCTGTCGCGCAGGCCGAATCATGCTTCAGCCCAGGTCCACGTTGATGGCGAACAGGCCACCGGCGCCGCCGGAGTAGAGGTACAGCACGTTGTCGGTGGGCTTGAACTGTCCCTCGCGGGCCATCTTCACCAGACCGGCGAAGGCCTTGCCGGTGTAGACGGGGTCGAGGAAGAGACCCTCGTTCTCCGCCATCATGCGGATGGCGGCGTTGCCCTCCGGGGAGGGAATGGCATAGCCAGGGCCACACATATCGATGAGGTGGACGTTCTCCGCCGTGGGCGTGAAGTCTAGCTCCAGCAGCTTGGCGGTCTCCTGCATGATGTTGGTGGTGATGACCTCAAAGGGGTCGCTGTCCACCATCAGACCCACGGTCTTGGTCTGGGGCATATAGAGCATAGCTCCCAGTGCCACGCCGGCGTGAGTACCGCCGCTGCCCTCGGCACAGCAGACGTAGTCAAAGTGCATCCCCGTGTCGGCAATTTCCTTCATGCAGTTCACATAGCCCAGGGCGCCGATGGCGTTGGAGCCGCCGCAGGGGATTTTATAATACTTCTTGCCACTGGCTTGGCCCACGCGATCCATCTCGGCGTAAATGTCGTCATAGCTGTCCGTGTCCATGAACCTGACGTCGGTATCCATGAGGTACTCCAGCAGCTGGTTGCCCTTGCGCTCGGTAACGCCGCGCTTTTTCAGAATTAGGATGGGCGTCATGCCCAGCTTTTTGGCGCAGGCTGCCGTCAGCATGGCGTGGTTGGATTGTGCGCCGCCGGTGGTGAACACGATCTCTGCGCCCTGTCGCTTGGCGTCTGCCAGCAGGAACTCCAGCTTGCGAATCTTGTTGCCGCCCAGACCGATGCCGGTCAGGTCGAGGAAGGGAAAAATTTTGAGCTTCCGAACACGGGTATAGATCAGCATGCCTAGC
>USNH01000054.1 GCA_900556015.1 uncultured Eubacteriales bacterium
GAGAAGGTCATCGGTGCGCTGAGCGAGTCGTTTATGGCCAACAACGCCGACACCACCGTGACCTATAACCCCACAGGCTCCGGCTCTGGCATCACCGCCGTGCAGGAGGGTACGTGCGACATCGGCCTTTCCTCCCGTGCCCTGAAGGACGAGGAGAAAGCCGCCGGATTGAAGGAGACCGTGCTGGCCTATGACGGCATCGCCATCATCGTCCACCCCGATAACCCCGTGTCCGACCTGCCCCTGGAGCAGATCGCCAAGCTCTACACCGGCGAGATCACCAACTGGAAGGACGTGGGCGGTAATGACGCCCAGGTGGTGCTCATCGGGCGCGAGGCCGCCAGCGGCACGCGGGACGGCTTCGAGTCCATCACCGGCACGAAGGATAAGTGCCAGTACCGTCAGGAGCTGACCTCCACCGGCGATGTGATCACCGCCGTGAGTCAGAACCCCGACGCCATCGGCTACGCCTCCCTGGCCTCCATCAAGGACAGCGTCAAGGCGCTGAACGTGGACGGCGTGACCCCCGGCGAGGACACCGTGAAGGACGGCAGCTACAAGGTCCAGCGCCCCTTCGTGCTGGTAACGGTGGAGGGTAAGGCCCTCAGCCCCGTGGCGCAAGCGTTCTTTGACTATGCGACTTCCCCCGATGCAGCGGCCATTATTGCCAAGGCCGGTGCGGTTGCCGCCAACTGACGGCGGACGGAAAGGCGGCGCTCTCCCCCTCGGGCGCCGCCTTTTCCGCTATGCTATGACGAAAGGAGCATGACCATGCGGCGAAAACAGTTGGCGGAAAACGTCATACACGGCTTCTTCCTGCTGATGGGGCTGGTGACGGTGGGCTGCGTGCTGCTGATCACCGTCTATCTCATCGTCGCCGGTATCCCGGCCATCCGGGAGATCGGCCTTGTAAAATTCCTGTTCGGCCCGGAGTGGGACTCCGCGGCGGCAGAGCCGAAGCTCGGCATCCTGCCCTTTATCCTCACCAGCGTCTACGGCACGGCGGGCGCTATCCTGCTGGGCGTGCCGGTGGGGTTCATGACCGCCGTGTTTCTGGCGAAAATGGCTTCTCCCAAGCTGCGGGCGGTGGTGTCCCCGGCGGTGAGTCTGCTGGCGGGCATCCCCTCCGTGGTCTATGGCCTGGTGGGTATGCTGGTGCTCGTGCCCGGCATCCGCGCCATTTTCCATATCCCTGACGGCTCGGGATTGCTGGCGGCCATCATCGTGCTGGCCATCATGATCCTGCCGTCCATCATCAACGTGGCCATGACGGCGCTGGAAGCCGTGCCGAAGGAGTATGAGGACGGCTCACTGGCACTGGGTGCTACACCGGTGGAGACGTGGTTTCGCGTGTCCGTCCCGGCGGCGAAAAGCGGCATCGCCGCGGCGGTGGTGCTGGGCGTAGGCCGCGCCATTGGCGAGGCCATGGCGGTGATGATGGTGTCCGGCAACGTGCCCAATATGCCGTCCCTGTTCCAAAGCGTCCGCTTTCTCACCACCGCCGTGGCCAGCGAGATGAGCTACGCCGCGGCGGGCTTGCAGCGGCAGGCGCTGTTCTCCATCGCGCTGGTGCTGTTTCTGTTCATCATGCTCATCAACGCCGCGCTGAATTTCTTCCTCAAGCGCAGTAAGGAGCGGTAACTATGGATAAACACGATTTTTCCGCCCGCCGCCGTGCCTGGGGCGGGGCGATGAAGGGCCTGATGGTGCTGTGCGCCGCGCTGACCTGCGCGCTGGCGGCGTTCCTTATCATCTACGTGCTGGCCAAGGGCATTCCCAACCTGAGCTGGCAGCTGCTGACCACCAAGCCCAGCTATCTGGAGGAGACCATCGGCATCCTGCCGGACATTATCAGCACCGTGTGCATGGTGCTGACCACGCTGGCGGTGGTGCTGCCTCTGGGCGTGTGCGCCGCCGTGTACCTGACGGAGTACGCCGCCAACAAAAAGGTGGTGGCCGTCATCGAATACGCCGCCGAGACGCTGTCCGGCATCCCCTCCATCATCTACGGTCTGGTGGGCATGATGTTCTTCTGCCAGTTTTTGGGGATGAAGAAGTCCATCCTGGCCGGTGCACTGACGCTGGTCATCATGAACCTGCCCACCATCATGCGTACCACCCAGGAGAGCCTGAAGACCGTGCCCCAAAGCTACCGGGAGGGCGCGCTGGGCCTGGGCGCGGGGAAGTGGCGCACCATCCGCACGGTGGTGCTGCCCGGATGCGTGGACGGCGTGGTCACGGGCTGCATCCTGTCCGTGGGCCGCATTCTGGGCGAGACGGCGGCGCTGCTGTATACGGCGGGCTTCGCCCACGCGCTGTACGGCACACTGGGCGAGACGCTGAAAAACGCCGGCGCAACGCTGTCCGTGGCGCTGTATGTCTACGCCAAGGAGCAGGGCGAGTTCGACGTGGCCTTCGCCATCGCCGCCATCCTCATGGCGCTGGCGCTGCTCATCAACCTGGCGGCCACGCTGGCCGCACGCTATTTCAAAAGGAGGCGGGACGCATGACGCCTGTGATCTCTGTCAACGATCTGAATCTGTGGTACGGCCCGACCCAGGCGCTGCACCATGTGACCATGGACGTGCAGCCCAACACCATCACCGCCCTGATCGGGCCCTCGGGCTGCGGCAAGTCCACATTTCTGAAAACCCTGAACCGCATGAACGATCTTGTCCCCGGCGTGAAGATCACCGGGCAGGTGCTGTATAACGATCAGGACATCTTCGCGCCCTCCGTGGACGTGAGCCAGCTCCGCCGGGAGGTGGGCATGGTGTTTCAGAAGCCCAACCCGTTCCCCATGAGCGTTTATGACAACGTGGCCTACGGCCCGCGTACCCACGGCGTGCGGAACAGGGCCAAGCTGGACGAGCTGGTGGAGAGCTCTCTCCGCGCCGCCGCTATATGGGACGAGGTGAAGGACCGCCTGCAAAAGAGCGCGCTGGGTCTCTCCGGCGGTCAGCAGCAGCGGTTGTGTATCGCCCGTGCCCTGGCGGTGCAGCCCAAGGTGCTGCTCATGGACGAGCCTACCTCCGCACTTGACCCCATTTCCACATCCAAGATAGAAGAGCTTGCAACGGAGCTGAAAAGGCGGTACACTATCATCATCGTCACCCACAATATGCAGCAGGCGCTGCGTATCTCCGATGACACCGCCTTTTTCCTCCTGGGCGAGCTGGTGGAGTACGGCGACACGGAGACCATGTTCTCCACGCCCCACGAAAAACGCACCGAGGATTACATTACGGGGAGGTTCGGATGATGCGAAGCCAATTTGACAAGCAGCTGGCCCAGCTTCACCGGGAGCTGATCGAGATGGGCGCTCTGTGTGAGCAGGCCATCGCTCTGGCGGCCCAGGCCCTGACGGAGAGCGACGCGGCCCTGGCCGGACAGGTGTCGGGGCTGGAGCGTGACATCGACCGCAAGGAGCGGGACATTGAGAACCTGTGCCTGCGCCTTCTGCTGCACCAGCAGCCGGTGGCCGGCGACCTGCGGCAGATCTCTGCCGCGCTGAAGATGATCACCGACATGGAGCGCATCGGCGACCAGGCCGATGACATCGCGGAGCTGATTCCCCATCTGCCCGCCGCCCTGCCCGGCGGCGAGCTGCTGCGTGCCATGGCACGGGAGACCATCGCCATGGTCAACGACAGCGTCACCGCCTACGTCCGGCAGGACGTGGCCCTGGCGGAGCGCGTCATGGCCGCCGATGACACGGTGGACGACTATTTCGACCGGGTGAAGCGCTCCCTGATCGCCTCCATCGCCCATGGCGGCGGCGACGGGGAGGGCGCACTGGATATTCTCATGGTAGCCAAGTATTTCGAGCGTATCGGCGACCACGCCACCAATATCGCCGAGTGGGTAGAATTTTCCGTCACCGGCGTACACAAAGAGGAGACAACATAAGGGAGGAAACGATATGATATGGTGTGTTGAGGACGACGCCAGCATCCGCGACATTGAGATCTATGCCCTGCGCGCCGCCGGGTTCGAGGTGCGGGGCTTTCCGGACGGCGACAGCTTTTGGGACGCCCTTCAGCAGCAGCGGCCCGACCTGGTGGTGCTGGACGTGATGCTGCCCGGCGCAGACGGCACGGAGCTGCTGCGCCGGATGCGGGCCACGCCCTCGCTGCGTGCTGTCCCGGTGATCCTGGCCACGGCCAAGGGCGCGGAGTACGACCGCATCTCCGGGCTGGACAGCGGCGCGGACGACTATCTGGTCAAGCCCTTCAGCGTCATGGAACTGGCCTCCCGTGTCCGGGCGGTGCTGCGCCGCTGCAAAGCGCCGGAGGAGAAAAGCCTGACCTGCGGCGGCCTGACGCTGAACGAACAGGAGCACACCGTATCGGTGAACGGGCAGCGGGTGGAGCTGACGTATAAGGAATACGAGCTGCTGCGTCTGTTCCTCACCCATCCCCGCACCGCCTTCACCCGTGATAAGCTGATGGAGCAGGTGTGGGGCACCGACTTCTGCGGCGAGAGCCGCACGGTGGATATGCACATCCGCACCCTGCGGCAGAAGCTGGGGCAGGAGGGTACACACATCCAGACCGTCCGCAACGTGGGCTATCGTTGGGAGGATACCGTATGACAAAACGCATTTTTCGCTCCACCCTGGCCGTTGGGCTGGCGGTGCTGCTGGCATCGCTGGCGGTGGTCATGGGCTGCTTGTACGACTACTACGTCCGCTTACAGGAGGACCAGCTCCGGGATGAGCTGTCCCTGGCCGCCGCGGCGGTGGAGGAGCAGGGCGCGGACTATCTGAGCAAGCTGGAGTCCGACCGCTACCGCATCACCTGGCTGAGGAGCGACGGCACGGTGCTGTACGACACGAAGGCCGATGCCGCCAGCATGGAGAACCACGCCCAGCGGCAGGAGGTGCGGCAGGCGCTGACCACCGGCGTGGGCGAGAGCAGCCGTTACAGTGCCACGCTGCTGGAGAAAACACTGTATTACGCCCAGCGACTGCCGGATGGCACGGTGCTGCGATTGTCGGCCACCCGCGTCACCTGGGGCGTGCTGCTGCTGTCCGTGCTCCAGCCGCTGCTACTGGTGCTGGTGGTGGCGCTGATCCTGTCCGGCGTGCTGGCCGGGCGGGTGTCCCGCCGCATCGTCGAGCCGCTGAACCGGCTGGATCTGGAGCACCCTTTGGACAATGACGCCTACGAGGAGCTGTCGCCGCTGCTGCGGCGGCTGGAGCACCAGCGCCGTCAGATCGACGACCAGCTCCGCAGCCTCCGCCGCCAGGCGGAGAAGTTCCAGCAGATCACCGCCAACATGAACGAGGGACTGGTGCTGCTGGACGAGGACGGCGCGGTGCTGAGTCTCAACCCCGCCGCCTGCCGTATCTTCAAGACGGATGACACCTGCGTGGGCCGCGATTTCCTGACGGTGGAACGGGATACCGCCGTCAGCCGCGCCCTCCGTGACGCGGCGGCCCAGGGTCACGGCGAGGCCCGGCTGGAGCGGGACGGCCACGAGTACCAGTTCGACATCACCGCCATCGTCATCGACGGCGAACGCGCCGGCGCGGTGCTGTTGGCCTTCGATGTGACGGAGCAGGCCTTTGCCGAGCGCAACCGCCGGGAGTTCACCGCCAACGTGTCCCACGAGCTGAAAACGCCCCTCCAGGGCATCATCGGCAGCGCCGAGCTGCTGGAAAACGGCATGGTGCAGCCGGAGGACGTGCCCCGTTTCGTGGGGCACATCCGATCGGAGGCCCAGCGGCTGGTGGCGCTGGTCAACGACATCATCGGCCTGTCTCGGCTGGATGAGGGCGATGAGATGCCCGCCGAGCCGGTGGAGCTGCTGGCGCTGTGCCGCGAGACGGCGGCGGCGCTGGAGAGCGCCGCGGCGGAGCGGCAGGTGTCCCTGTCCGTCACCGGGCAGGAGGTCACTGTCCCCGGTGTCCGCCGATTGCTCAGCGAGGTGGTGACCAACCTGTGCGACAACGCCGTCAAGTACAACGTTCCCGGCGGCAGCGTCGCCGTCACCGTCACCGCCGACGAGGATAACGCCGCCGTCACCGTGTCCGATACGGGCATCGGCATCCCCGCCGACCAGCAGAGCCGCGTGTTCGAGCGGTTCTACCGGGTGGATAAGAGCCACTCCAAGTCCTCCGGCGGCACGGGACTGGGCCTGTCCATCGTCAAGCACGCCGTGGCCTACCACCACGGCACGGTGTCCCTGACCAGCCGGGAAGGGGAGGGCACCACCGTCACCGTCACCCTCCCCCTGAAGTGATGCACGCAAAAAAGAACCGCCCCCGGGCG
>USNH01000055.1 GCA_900556015.1 uncultured Eubacteriales bacterium
ACATCGCTGCGCGGTGTGCGGGGCGATGTGGGCATCGCCCCCTACGAAAAGGCAGCCGGAAACTGTTGGTTTCCGGCTGTTTTCATGCCCTCGCCGCTCTCTCGACCGCCGGTCGGTTGCTTTCACGCCGTCCTCCGTTACAATGAAGCCATGGCCCACGCGGCCAACGAACGAGAGGAGCTGCGCCATGAAAAAATACGCCATTCTGCTTCTGACCCTGCTGTGTGCCCTGCCGCTGTGGGGCTGCGGGCAAAAGCAGGACAATGCCGAGACCACCCTCCACATCGCCGCCGCCTTCGGCTCGAATGAGCTGAACGAGCTGATAGACCAATTCAAGGCCGCACACCGGGACTGCGAGGTCGTGGTGGACTACTACCGGGATAACGCCTACGACCGGCTCTGCACCGAGCTTTTGGCCGGGGACGGCCCGGACGTGCTGAACCTGTACGGCCTGTCCCTGCCGCCGGACTCCCCCTATCTGGAGGATCTCTATCCGTACCTGGACGATGACCCCGACCTGAGCCGCGATGACCTTGTGCCCGCCGTACTGTCCTCGCTGGAGGTAGACGGTGCGCTGCGCTCCCTCCCCGCCACCTTCGACGTGGTGACGCTGTCCGCCAAAACCGCCGACGTGGGCGAGGCCAACCGCTGGACGCTGGAGGAGATGCGCGCCGCGCTGACCCGTCACCCCGGACAGCACCTGCTGCCCGGCGAGTTTACACGCACGGAGTTTCTGAAGTGGATCGCCGATGTCAGCACCGGTGAGTTCATCGACTGGGCCAGCCACACGGCAAGCTATGACAGCGAGGACTTCCAGGCGTACCTCCGCTTCTGCGCGTATCTGCCCGACACGCCGGCAAGCCGGGCGGAGCGGGACACATGGGAGAGCCTCGCCCGTTTTGAGGTGCTGCAAAACGCCGTCTGCTTACAGCAGCTTACCGACCTGTGGGGCGAGCCCTTCACCCTGATCGGCTTCCCGGCGGAGAGCGGCAGCGGCAGCTTTTTCGAGTGTACCACGCTGCACCTGGGCATCTCCGCCAACAGCCGGCAGAAGGAGCTGGCGTGGGAGTTCGTCAGGCTGGCCCTGAGCCAGGAAAACCAGCAGCGGCTGGCGGAGCGTTGGTACTCGCCGGTGCGGTACGATGTGATGACCGCACAGCTGGAGGCGGACGTGTCCGACGAGGCCGTCCGGGCGCAGTATTTGCAGCTTGTCTCCCAACCGCTGATCTTTATCGGCTACAACGAGGACATCTCCCAAATCGTTTTGGACGAGGGTGCGGCCTTTTTTAACGGCACGCACACGGCGAAGGAGGCGGCGGAACGCATCCAAAACCGCGTCACGCTCTACCTGTCCGAGCTGGCCTGACAGGTGACCGCCCATGGATAGACACACTTTGCGAAAGGCCCTTCCCTATCTCCTCCCCAGCGCCGCGGGGACGGCGGTGTTTTACGCCGCGCCGTTCCTCGTCATGCTGGTGTACGCCCTTTCCGCCGGAAGCGTCCCGGAGGTTCTGAGCGGCCACGCCCTGGCCGCCGGAGCGCGCAGCACCGCCGTCTTTCTCTCCTGCGGCATAGGCGCGTCGGTGCTGCTGGGGCTGTGCATCGCGCTGGCGCTGCCGCCACGCACCGCGGCCATGAAGCTGACGCTGCTCCTGCCGCTGCTGCTTCCCTCCGCCGCCGTGGCGGTGCTGTGGCGGGCACTGCACCTGCGGGAGAGTTTGTTCCTCCTGATCCTGCTGCTGGCGTGGAGGGTCACGGGCCTCAACGCGGTGCTGCTCACCGCCGCCCACCAGCGTATCCCCCCGGAGGTAGTGGCAAGCGGGCGGCTGGACGGCGCAGGCGGCCTGCGGCTGCTGCTCCGCGTGAAATGGCCCTATCTGTCCGGCAGCGTGTTCTTCGCCGCGCTCATCGACCTGTTCTTCGCATGGCGCACCTTCCGGGAGGTCTACCTGCTGACGGGGGACTACCCCCACGAGGGGCTCTATCTGCTCCAGCACTATCTGCTGCACGCCTTCCGCCGGCTGCAATACGGCAAGCTGGCCGCCGTCTCGCTGGCGGTAACGCTGGCGGTGGCGGCGGTGACAGGGCTTTTCTTCCGGCTGTCCAGCGCCCGGGGGAAGGACGTGGACGCATGAAAACGCTGTGCAAGGTTCTCCTCGCGCTGCTGGCTCTTTTCCCCGTGCCGGCGCTTATATGGCTGGCGCTCCCCCAGTTTTCCCTGCTGTGGCCCTGCCGCGCCTACTGGCGCGGCTACGCCGTCTCGCTGGCGCTGACCGTTCCTGTGGTGGCTGGGCAGCTGGCCGTGGCCCTGGCGGCGGCCTACGGCCTGACGCGCTGGCGCGGGCGCGCACGCAGCAGCGTTCTGCTGCTGTACTGCCTGCTGCCGCTGCTGCCGTCACAGGTGATGCTGCTGCCCAACTACCTGATCTGCCGGGCGCTGGGACTGCTGAACACCCAGCTTGCCGTGGTGCTGCTGGGCGTGTTCTCCCCGCTGTCCGTCTTTCTGCTGGATCGCGCCATGGGGCGCGTCGGCCCGGAGCAGGCCCAGGCCGCCGCCCTGGACGGTGCGGGAGAGTGGACGCTGCTGCGGCGCATTTACCTGCCCCAGGTCAGAGAGACTGCCCTCATCGCGGCGGCGCTGGCCTTTTTGGACCAGTGGAGCATGGTGGAGCTCCCGCTGGTGCTGCTGTCGGACGAGGCGAAGCAGCCCCTGTCCCTCCTGCTGGCCCGCACGGACTTCCCCGCCCCCTGTGCCGGTGCGGCGCTGTATATGCTGCCCGTTCCCGTGACGGCGGCGCTGGCCGCCCTCCGCCGTGTAAATTTCCTCTCCTGAAAACTCCTGCTTGCTTTTTGTTAAATCATTCGGTAAACTGTATAGCAGGCTGAGAGAAAATTCCACACGGAGGTATCACACATGAAGCAACTCAACCGCTGGGTCTACGCCATCGTGGGCGTGATCGTGCTGCTGTTCGCGGGCCTGGTCTACGCCTGGAGCGTGCTCAGCACGCCCATCGCCGCCGAGTTCACCGGCTGGACCAAGGCACAGCTGAGCCTGACGTTCACCCTGGTCATGATCCTGTTCTGCATCGGCTCGCTGCTGTGCGGCCTGCTGGCGGGCAAGCTCAGCGCCAAAAACGCCGTGCGCGTCAGCGCCGTGCTGTTCCTGGCCGGCTTCTTCATCGCCAGCCGCTGCCAGTCCCCCATCACGCTGTACCTGGGCTTCGGCTTGCTGTGCGGCCTGGCCTCCGGCCTTGCCTACAACGGCGTGATGAGCACCATGGTCAAGTGGTTTCCCGACAAGCCGGGCCTGATCTCCGGCGTGCTGCTCATGGGCTTCGGCGGCGGCAGCTTCCTCATCGGCAAGCTCTACCAGGCCTGGACGCCCGCCGGTATCGGCGGCTGGCGCACCAGCTTCGTGGTGCTGGGCATCATCTGCTGCGTGGTGCTGGCGGTGTGCTCCTTCTTCTTCGTCGCGCCTGGCGCAGACTTCACCGTTCCCGCCGGCAAGGGCGGCAGGGCCGTGGCCGCGCCCCGGGAGGACATCAAGCCCGCCGTCATGCTCAAGCGCCCCGCCTTTTGGCTGTACTACGTCTGGGCCATCGCCGTCAGCGCCGCCGGGCTGGCCCTGATCTCCCAGGCCAGCGGCGTGGTGTGGGAGGCCAGCGCCGACCAGACCGCCGCCTCTGTGGCCACCATCGTGGGCCTGATCTCCATCTGCAACGCCGTGGGCCGTGTGCTGTTCGGCGGTATGTACGACAAGTTTGGCCGCAGCCTGTCCATGCAGCTGGTGAACGGCCTGTTCATCCTCACCTCCGTGGTGCTGCTTTTGGCCATGTCCAGCCGCAGCGTGGTGGTGGTCATCATCGGCTTCGTCATCGGCGGCCTGGCCTACTCCGGCGTCACGCCCACCAACTCCGCCTTCTGCCGCGCCTATTTCGGCCCGACCAGCTACCCGGTAAATTTCCCCCTGATCAACAGCAACCTGATCTTCGCCAGCTTCGGCAGCACCATCTCCGGCGCGCTGTACGACGCCAGCGGCTCGTACAGCAGCACGTTTTTCCTCATCATCGGCCTGGCCGTGGCGGGTATCCTGTGCTCCCTGGCCATCTCCGCCATCGACAGGAAGCGCAAGTAAGCGTATAGAACGACAGCAAAAGCGCCTGACCGACAAGGTCAGGCGCTTTCGTTATCGTTTACAAGTTGTCAGCACAGCTTTGCGCCGGCGGGGACGCTGTCGTCGATGAGCATCAGGTGCAGCTTCTCCTCGCCCTTCTCCTTGTGGACGGCGGAGATCAGCATACCGCAGCTGGGGATACCCATCATCTTCCGGGGCGGCAGGTTCAGGATGGCGATGGCCGTCTTGCCGATGAGCTGCTCCGGCTCGTAGTACTGGTGGATGCCGGAGAGGATGATGCGGTCCGTGCCGCTGCCGTCGTCCAGCGTGAACTTCAGCAGCTTGTCGGACTTCTTTACCGCCTCGCAGTTCTTGATCTTCACGGCGCGGAAATCGGACTTCAGGAACGTGTCGAAGTCCACCTCCTGCTCCACGTAGGGCTCAAGCTCCACCTCAGGCAGGGCGGCCTTCTTCTGCGCCTCCTGCAAAGCGTCCAGCTTGGCCAGCGCATCCTCCACGTCGATGCGGGGAAACAGGTTCTCGCCCTTGCTGATCTGCGCGTCCGCGGGCAGCACGCCCCACTGGGCGGCCTTCTCCCAGGTGTGCAGCTCCTCGCCGATGCCCAGCTTGGCAAAGATCTTGCCGCAGCTCTCCGGCATCACCGGCTGCAAAAGGGTGGTGCAGATGCGGATGCTCTCCAGCAGGTTATACAGCACGGCGGCCAGGCGGGCGCGCTTGCTCTCGTCCTTGCCCAGTGCCCAGGGCGCGGTCTCGTCGATATACTTGTTGGCGCGGTCGATGACCTTGAATATCTCGTCCAGCCCGTTTTGCAGCTGGAGCTTGTCCATCTCCGCCTCGTACTTATCCCGCAGGGCGCACACGGCCTTCTTCAGCTCGCAGTCCTCCGGCGCGTCCTCCCGCTCGGCGGGCAGCACGCCGCCGAAATACTTCTCCACCATGCCGGTGGTGCGGCTGACCAGGTTGCCCAGCTTGTTGGCAAGGTCGGTGTTGATGGTGCTGATGAGCAGCTCGTTGGAGAAGTTGCCGTCAGAGCCGAAGGGGAACGTCCGCAGCAGGAAGAACCGCAGCGCGTCCACGCCGAACATCTCGGACAGGGCGTAGGGATCGACCACGTTGCCCTTGGACTTACTCATCTTGCCGCCGTCGATGACCAGCCAGCCGTGGCCGTAGACGTGCTTGGGCAGGGGCAGACCCACGCTCATGAGCATGGCGGGCCAGATGATGCTGTGGAAGCGGACGATCTCCTTGCCCACGATGTGATAGTCGGCGGGCCAGTACTTGTCAAAGTCGTGATAGCGGTCGTTGTCCAGGCCCAGGGCGGTGCAGTAGTTGAACAGCGCGTCCACCCACACGTACACCACGTGGCCGGGGTCGAAGTCCACCGGGATGCCCCAGTTGAAGCTGGTGCGGGAAACGCACAGATCTTCCAGGCCCGGCTTGATGAAGTTGTTCACCATCTCGTTGACGCGGGTGCGGGGCTGCAAAAAGTCCGTGTCCTCCAGCAGGTGCTGCACGCGGTCGGCATACTTGCTCAGGCGGAAGAAATACGCCTCCTCCTCCGCGTCGTGTACCTCGCGGCCACAGTCGGGGCACTTGCCGTCCACCAGCTGGCTCTCGGTCCAGAAGCTCTCGCAGGGGGTGCAGTATTTGCCCTTGTACGCGCCCTTATAAATATCGCCATTGTCGTACATCTTCCTGAAGATCTTCTGCACGGCGGCGCAGTGATAGTCGTCGGTGGTGCGGATGAACCGGTCGTTGGAGATGTTCATCAGCTTCCACAGGTCGAGAATGCCCTTTTCGCCCTCCACGATGTTGTCCACGAACTGCTGGGGCGTCATGCCGGCCTCCTCGGCCTTGGTCTCGATCTTCTGCCCGTGCTCATCCGTGCCGGTGAGGAACATCACGTCGAAGCCCTGAAGCCGCTTGTAGCGGGCGATGGCGTCGGTGGCTACGGTGCAGTAGCTGTGTCCGATGTGCAGCTTGTCCGAGGGGTAGTAGATCGGCGTGGTGATATAAAACGTCTTCTTCTCCATAGGATAGTTCTCCTTTTCCCCGTTCCGAATGGAAGAAC
>USNH01000056.1 GCA_900556015.1 uncultured Eubacteriales bacterium
GCGATTTTGCCGCCGTGTCCGAAAAGTTCAAAGAGAAAGCGGAGGCGGACGCCCTTGCCGCCGCCTGCGCCGGTCAGCCGGTCACGGTCAGGACGGTGCAGCGCACGGAAAAAACGGAGAACGCGCCCCGGCTCTACGACCTGACCGCCCTCCAGCGGGAGGCCAACCGCAGCCTCGGCTATACCGCACAGCAGACGCTTGACTATCTGCAAGCCCTCTACGAGAAAAAGCTCTGCACCTATCCCCGCACGGACAGTCGCTTCCTCACAGATGATCTGGAACCCTCTGTGCCGGAGCTTGTGTCCGTTGCTGCCGCCATCTGTGAAACCACCGCGCCGGGGCGTGTGAACGCAAGGCAGGTCTGCGACAGCCGCAAGGTCAGCGACCACCATGCCATTCTCCCCACCGCCAGCGCGGGCAAGGCGGATACCTCCGTCCTGCCGCTGGGGGAGCGCGAGATTTTGCGCCTTGTGGCAGGTCAGCTTCTCCGCGCGGTCAGCGACGCCCACCGCTATGCGGAAACCGCCGTCACGCTGGAGTGCGGCGGTACCGAGTTCACCGTTAAAGGCAGAACCGTCCTTGATACCGGCTGGAAGCAGTATCTCGCGCAGGAAAAGCAGGACGCCGCGCTGCCGGAGCTGTCGGAGGGGCAGGTATTGGATTGCACCGAAGCCGCCGTAAAGGAGGGCAAGACCACGCCGCCCAAGCACTTCACCGAGGACACGCTGCTTTCCGCTATGGAGACTGCCGGGAAAGACGATATGCCGGAAGAAGCGGAACGAAAGGGGCTGGGAACGCCCGCCACACGCGCCGCCATCATCGAAAAGCTGGTAGCCACGGGCTTTGTGGAGCGCAAGCGGGCGAAGAAGGCCGTCAGCCTTGTGCCTGCCCATACCGGCGTTTCCCTCATCACCGTGCTGCCGGAGCAGCTCCAGTCTCCGCTTCTCACCGCCGAATGGGAATACCGCTTGCAGCAGGTGGAGCGCGGCGAGCTTTCCCCGGACGAGTTCATGACCGGCATTGCGGATATGCTCACGGAGCTGGTAAAAACCTACAAGGTCATCTCCGGCGCGGAGGTGCTGTTCCCCTCCGGCCGTGAGGTCATTGGCAAATGCCCCCGCTGCGGCAGCGACGTGACCGAGAGCAAAAAGGGCTTCTTCTGCGAGAAAAACGACTGCCGCTTCGGGCTGTGGCGGGACAACAAGTTCTTTGCCGCCAAGCGCGCCGCTCTGACAAAAAAGGTCGCCGCCGCGCTGCTTGCAGACGGGCGGGTGAAGCTCACCGGCCTCTACTCCGAAAAGACCGGCGGCACCTACGACGCCACCGCCGTGCTGGAGGACACCGGCGAGAGCGTCCGCTTCCGTTTGGAATTTGACAAGGGGGCGAGGACATGAAGCTCTCCAAGCTGGAGCAGGAAAGTATCATCCTCTACAACGAGGAAGAATCCACCGCCAGCATCTACACCCACGACCCCAAGCTGAAGCGCAAGCTCAAGCGCCTTGCGGAGAAATACCCGGACAAGGTGTACCCGGATAAGGCCGTCCATGCCGGAGCGGTCAGCTACGCCGTGCCGAAAAGCTGCGTCAGCGTCCGGGAGCCGTTCAGCGACGAGCGGCGCAGGGCCGCCAGCGAACGCGCCAAAAACGCCGGATATACGCCGCCCGCAAGGAGTATATACTCCGAAAATGAATAAGAACCGAGCGCCCGCACAGGAAAGCCTACCCCTGCGCGGGCGCTGCCATTTTAGGGGTAAGCAGCCCATGAAATGAAAGGAAGTGCCTATGACACAAAAATCTCCGTATCCGACAAGAGCGGATTATCCGGCATTGATTGAAAACGCCAAGCCTGCGCTGAGCAAGCTGCTGGAAGCGGCCTCGTATGAACGGAGGATCGCCGTTCTCAACGAATGTTCTCTCGATGTGGTCAATACCGTCTGCACGATCATGGTGCTGGGACGGCACAGCCTCTATCTTCGCCGCAAAAAGCCCTTCAACGCGCCGGACGCGGTATTTGTCCGGTGGGCGGCGGACCTGTGGACGCTGCGTGAGCAGGACAAGGCAGGCGACATCCGCTATCTCTGCGGAAAAACGGATTTACGGGAATATCTTTCGCGGGGGATTCAGCTCCTGCGTATCGACCTGACGGAAGGAGGAAACTATGCCAGAGAAGCCCGGTAAAAACAGAGAACAGCTCAAGGAGATCACCGACCGCATCGAGGCGGGCATCCGCGACATCTTTGAATCCGGCGATATGGAAAAGTACCGCAATTACCTGCGCACCATGAGCCGGTTTCACAACTATTCCCTCAACAATCAGGCGCTCATCCACTTGCAGCGCCCGGACGCCACACTTGTGGCGGGCTACAACCGCTGGCGGGACAAGTTCTCCCGCCATGTGCTGCGGGGCGAGAAGGGCATCACCATCATCGCGCCCACGCCGTATAAGAAGAAAATCGAGCAGGAAAAGCTCGACCCGGACACCAAGCTGCCCATTCTGGACGCGGACGGCAAAATCGTCACCGAGGAAAAGGAGATTGAAATCCCCATGTTCCGCCCGGTGAAGGTGTTCGACTACGCCCAGACGGACGGAAAGCCCCTGCCGGAGCGCGTGGCCAGCCCCGTCGCCAACCTGACCGGCAGCGTGGAAAATTATGAGACGTTCATGGAGGCGCTGCGCCGTTCCTCTCCCGTGCCGGTGGAGTTCAAGCCGCTGTCTGCGGATATGGACGGCTATTTCAGCCCCAAATCCCAGAGCATCACGCTGCGGGAGGGCATGAGCGAGGTGCAGACGGTATCCGCCGCCGTCCATGAGATCGCCCACGCCAAGCTCCACAACTACGGCTTGCAGCAGGTGGCGGAGCGCAAGGCCAAAAGCCGCAATACCGAGGAGGTGGAGGCCGAAAGCATCTCCTTCATGGTCTGCGCCTACTTTGGCATCGAAACCGGCGCGAACAGCTTCGGCTATGTGGCAACGTGGTCAAAAAACGCCGAGCTGCCGGAGTTCCGCGCCAGTCTGGACACCATCAGCAAGACCGCAAACGGCATCATCACCGATGTGGAGAAGCACTTCGCGGAGGTTTGCAAGGAGCGCGGCATCGAGCTTCCCAAGGACACGGAATATGAGCTTGTCACCATCCCGCCCTCCCGCGCCGACGCGCTGGCCTTTGCCGCCGACTACGCGGCGTTCCTGCGCAGGGATCTGAATGTTCCCGACAGCGCGGACAGACCCGCAGCGGAGGCGGTGGCGGACAGGCTGCTTGCCGGTGAGGACACGGAACTGCGGAAGGAGCTGGAGGATTTCGTCAAGCTGGCAGACGAGATCGGCATCGACGACGGCTCCCATGGGCTGCTGGAACGCTTCAACGGCCTGTTCCGCAGGGAATGGCGGGCAAAGGAGGAGCCGCAGCCGGAGGCTAAGGCGGAAATGGACGAAAAAATGACCGAGCTGCCGCCCCTGCCGGAGCTGGAGCAGGACTATCCCATGCCGGATGCAGCCGTCGGCTTTCAGGAAATGTATCAGTACGGCTACACGGACGGCAACGCCATGCTGCCGCTGACAAAGGAGCGCGCTATGGAGCTGTTCATGCAGGACGTTCCCGTGTTCCTGCTCTACGGCGACAACACCGAGGCCATGGCGCTGGACGCAGAGGACATTTCCTCCCACACCGGCGTGTTCGGCGTGGAGCGCGAGGAATGGGACGCGGTGCGCGGCGTTGTGACGCTGAGCGAACAGGCAGACACGGAAAAGCTGTTTCTGGAAAACCCGCAGGACGCTTTCCTCATCTATCAGATCCGGCGCGGCGGTGAATTGGACGCTTACCGCTTCATGAACTATGACTACTTGCAGAGCAAGGGCGTCACGCCGGAGCGCGGCGGCTACGACGCGATCTACACCGGCGGGCTTGCCGACTATGGGGACAACAAAACCAATCTGGATATGATTTATCAGCGGTTCAACGTGGATCATCCTGCGGATTTTAAGGGACACAGCCTGTCCGTCAGCGACATCGTTGCCTTGAAGCAAAACGGCGTAGTATCCTGTCATTACGTTGACAGCATCGGCTTCCGGGAGCTTCCCAATTTTCTGAAGCCGGAGAATTATCTCAAAAATGTGGAGATGCTGCTGGAGGACGACTATGGCATGATCGACGGCATCATCAACAACGGCCCTAAGCAGCCCACCGTGGCCGATTTGGAGGCGCAGGTCAAGGCGGGCTTTTCCATCTCCCTGACGGAGCTGGCTGCGGCCTCCCACCGCGAACAGAAGAAGCCCTCCGTGCTGGAAAAGCTCAGGGAAAAGACGCCGGAGCAGTCGAAGAATAAAACAGCGCCCAAACGGAGCGCGGAAAGAGAGCTTTGATATGAACGACAAGCATTTCACCCACGATGAAGTCAGCCTTATGAGCATCTACAACGCGGCAGGCACCCGCGAGGGCCTGATCGCAGCCCTCACAGAAATGCGGGGGTATCTGGACGCGGAGGAGGCCGAGCTGCGGGAGCTGACGGACAGCGCCCTCGCAAAGCTGCGCGACATTACCGACGCGGAGTACGCTGCCCTTGACCTGACGCCGGATTTTGACCTCTGAGCAAAGCTGACTGTTTTACGGTCAAGAGCCGGAAAAATCGCAGATTCGCCGCTGGGAGCGCGCCGGATGATCCGTTCTTCATCCGGCGCGTTTCTGTTTGAAAATCGCCGTTTTTCCCAAGTCATGAGCCGGAGAAAATACCCCAAAATCGCGCCTGCTTCGCGCAGGAGGCGCAGAAAGGCCATTTATGAGAACAGGACTGACAAAAGCGCAGAAAATCACGGAGATTACCTTTGACGAAAAAGAACCCCTTATCCATATCCGCACCCACAATACTGACCTCAAGAACCGCCTTGCCGCCTATGCCGCGCAGCACCCCGCAGAGTGCCGCCAACTGGACGCAGACCCCGACACAGGCGGCATGGAGTTCACCATCCGCAAGGGGCGCTTGTCCTTCCGCCTGACCGCGCCGTACAGTGAGAAGCGGAAACAGGCGGCGAGCGAGGCGGCGAAAAGAAACGGCTTCACCAGAAAACCATGAGAGGAGGATTTTGCTTATGCCAAACAAACTGCAAGCCTACGCGGAGCAAGCGGAGCGCACCGCGCGGCAGATCACCGGCAGCCATCTGGCGTGGACGGCGTTCCTGACCACCGCCGCAAGGCTGTATAAGTACCCCTACAACGAGCAGCTCATGATCTATATGCAGCGCCCGGAGGCCACCGCCTGCGCAGAGTACGACTTCTGGAACGAGAAAATGGGGCGCTATGTCCGGCGCGGCAGCACGGGCATCGCCCTCATTGACGCTACCGGCTACAAGCCAAGGCTCAAATACGTCTTTGACGTTTCCGATACCGGCGGCAAGGAAAACGCCCGCCGCGTCAACTTGTGGGAGCTGAAAGACGCGCATACCGACAGCGTGAGCGCCATGCTGGAGCGTAATTACAGCGTTTCCGGCAAAAACGGCCTTGCGGAGCAGTTCGAGAGCGTCGCTTCTCAGCTTGCTGCGGAATACTGGCGCGACCATTCCCGCGACATCCTCGGCATCGTTGCGGATTCCTATCTGGAGGAGTATGATGATTACAACATCGAGGTGGCGTTCAAAAACGCCGCGGCGGTCAGCATCACCTACTCCCTCATGTCCCGCTGCGGGATGCAGCCGGAGGATCACTTTGAACACGAGGATTTTTTCAGCATCTTTGATTTCAACACCCCGCGCACGGTGGCGGCACTCGGCACGGCGGTCAGCGAGATCAATGAACAGGTTTTGCGGCAGATCGAAGTCACCATACGAAATTATGAGCGCGAACACAGCGCGGAAAGGACGGCAGAGCATGGAGAACAACCTGACTTACACGATGAACGGAGATTACATGATCCCCGACCTGAAGATCGAGGTGCCGGAGCAGCCCCTCGGCAAGTACGGGCGGATGCGCCAGAAGTACCTGAAGGAGCATCGGCCCATCCTCTGGAACCAGATGATCTTGGAGGAAGCCCTGTTCCCGCACCTGCTGGAGATCGAGCAGGCGGCGCAGAGCCGCTTAGAGCAGATGATGCCGGAGCTGGCGGCAGAGGCCGGAGCGACGGAAGCGCTGAAAGCCCGCGACCCGATGAAATGGGTGGGCCTGATGAACACCTGCAAGGCGCAGGCGGAGGAAGTGATTCTCGCGGAGCTGATCTA
>USNH01000057.1 GCA_900556015.1 uncultured Eubacteriales bacterium
CGCACTCCTCCGGCTTCTTACTGTAAATGTTATTCACTTTACACCTCCACCGTCACCAAGCCGTCCTCGCCTACGGTGACGGTCATGCCGGTCTGCACGTATTGCAGGAACTCATCGCCCACCCGGAGGACTTCAATTGCCTGTTCTGCTACTGCCCGCTCTATACCCTGGGCAGCCGGTGCGGCGGCAATTTCAAGTATTTGGAAAACGGCGTGAAGGACTGCTCCAACTGCCTGCTGCCCCACGGGCGCGGCAGCTACAGCTATATCTTGTCCAAGTTCCCGGAGCTGATGGAGCTGGCCAAGAAAAACCGATAAGCATGAAAAAAGACGCCTTACGGCGTCTTTTTTCATGTCCCCGTCACCACCTCCGCGAAGCCGTGGGCAAACAGCCGGGCCGCCGCCAGCGCCTCGTCCAGCGAGTTGCCCGCCGCGCCCACCTCCACCAGCAGGCTGCCCGGCGTGAAGTATTCGTTGTAATCCGAGTTCCGCACCGTCACGGGCCGCATCAGCGTGGGGTACTGGTCCGTCAGGTGCTGCTGCACCGCCACCGCCAGCTTCAGGTTCTCCTGCCAGCCCTCCCAGCTGCTGCCCATCACCAGGCTCACCTGGGCGCAGCTGGGGTCCTCCCGGGTGATGACCTTGTACTGATGCCCCGCCTTATCCTCCAGCGCGTCCCGGTGTACGTCCAAAATGAACGAGATGCTGGGATACTTCTCCAAATACGCCTCGATGGCGTCCTCCGCCCGGTAGTACGCCCCGTTGTACTCCGGGTCATCGTACAGCGCCCGGTCGTGGAGCACGGAGATGCCGTGCTGCGACAGCGCCGCTGCAATCTCGTCCCCCACCCGGATCACGCTCACCGACCCGTCCGCCGTGCGGAACGTGCCGGTGCTGACGTACTCCTGCCCCTCCGGCATGGTGTACGCCTCGCTGCCGTGGGTGTGCAGGATCAGCACCTGGGGCGCGTCCGCGCCCAGCTTCGCCGCGAACGTGCCGTCAAAGGCGATGTCCTCCACCGTCTGCCGGGATGTGTTCTTGATGAACACATCCCCCACCCGGACGTACCCGTCCTCCGTGGTCACGGCCAGCGTCCGGGCCATGTCGCCGCCGGTGTCCGCCGGCTTTTCCTTCGCCGCCGGGGCAGGGGAGGGGTCATCCTCCGCGTCCAGCACCTGCGGCGTTTCCGCCGGCTCTTCCCGTCCCGCCATCTCTATGTCATACCGGGCGCGGGCCAGCTGGGGCGATTGCTCCAGCGCCAGTGCGGCGGGCAGACTCAGGCTGTCCGCCGCCCGGAACAGGCCGCCCAGCTCCCACTGCACCAGCCGCCGGGCCAGCCCCGACTGATGCACCGCCTCCGCCGCCGCCGACAGGTCATCGCTCCCGGCGCACACCGACACCAACCACAGCACCGCCGCCGCCAGCACCCCGGCCCACACCCGCTTGTCCCGCTTCATCCCGCCACCTCCGTTCCCTGCATCCTATGCAGCGAAGTCGGTGATTATGCGGTGGTACACCCCAAAGCCTCCCTTGTGTAAAGAGCCCGTTGTAAGGATTTTGTAGGGGGCGATGCCTACATCGCCCCGTATGCCGCGGCAGCGCCGCGGCATCACGCCTCTGTGTGTAAAGAGAGGCGTCACGGCCAAAGGCCGTGACGCAAGGGGAGCTCGAGGGGGCAAAGCCCGCCTCAAATTGGATCAAATCTACTCCACGGTTCTATCTCCGGCGGTGCTTTTTCAAACGCCACCGCCTCGCCCGTCTCCGGGTGCAGAAACGATAGCCGGTACGACCACAGCGCGATGGGAAATATCGGGTCGCCCTCCGCGCCGTACCGCCGGTCGCCCGCCAGCGGCCAGCCCCGTGACGCGAACTGCACCCGTATCTGATGCGTCCGGCCCGTATACAGCCGCACCCGCACCAGCGATAAGCCGTCCCGGACGGCCAGCACCCGATAGCCCAGCCGCGCCTCCTGCACGCCCTTGCCCGGCCCGTCCGCCACGTAGGTCAGCCGCTTCTCCCTGTCCCGGCCCAGCAGGTCGGTCAGCTCCCCCTCGCCGGGAGACGGCATGCCCCGCACCACCGCCAGATATTCCTTCTCAAACTGCCCCTCCCGGATCTGCCGGGACAGCTCGCCCGCCGCGTAGGCGCTGCGGGCGCACACCATCAGCCCCGACACCGGCGCGTCCAGCCGATGCACCGTGCGGACGCACGCCGTCCCCAGCGCCTGCCGCAGCCGCTCCGGCATCCCGCCCCTTGTGTCCGTGGCGATGACCCCCGCGGGCTTCACCGCCACCACGATCCGCTCATCCGCGTATACGATGTCCATCTCTCCGCCTCCCTTTACCGGCAGTCTACCACAGCTGTCACCGTTTTGTAAACAAAAACACCTTGACAATGCAGGTCTAATCCGTTAGACTATAACAAAGGTCTACTACATTCGACCAAAGGAGGACGCGCTTATGGACACCCCTAAGATATTCGACAGCGAGCTGAAGCTCTGCGAGATACTCTGGCAGCACCAGCCCGTGAAAAGCAGCGAGCTGGTGCGCCTGTGCGCCGACCAATTAGGCTGGAAGAAGTCCACCACCTACACCGTCATCAAGCGCCTCACCGACCGGGGCGTGGTCAAAACGGAGAACGCCACCGTCACCGCCCTGGTGGGCAGGGAGGACGTGCAGCGCGCCGAGAGCCGCGCCTTCGTCCAGCGCAACTTCAGTGGCAGCCTGCCCGGCTTCCTCAACGCCTTCGTGGGCGGCAAGGGATTGACCGCGGCGGAGGCCGATGAGCTGCGCCGCATGATCGACCAGTTCGAGGAGGAACACCATGGATAACATTTTCACCACGCTGCTCACCCTCTCCTGGCAGGCCGGCGTCATCGCCCTGGCGGTGGCGCTGGTGCGCCTGCCCCTGCGCCGTGCGCCCCGCTGGGCCGTGTGCGCCCTGTGGGCGCTGGTGGCCCTGCGTCTGCTGCTGCCCGTCACCATCGAGAGCCCCGTCAGCCTTCAGGCGGAGGAAGCCCCGCCCATCCGTGCCTATCACGCCATCCGGCAGCAGGAGACGGACGATGCCGACACGCCGGTGATGTCCGCACCGAAGGACACTCCCGCCGTGTCCATCGCGCCCGGCGAAGTCCAAACCGCCACCCGTGTCTCCGGCGGCGAGCCCGTGTCCCTGACTCGTATGCTGCCGTGGCTGTGGCTCACCGGCGTGGGCTGTATGCTGCTCTACATGGCCCTCAGCTACCTGCGTATGTGGGCCAAGGTCCGTAAAGCACCGTGCCTTTACAGCAACGTCTACCGCTGCGGCGACTTCGGCACGCCCTTCGTGCTGGGTCTGTTCTCCCCCCGTATCTATCTCCCCGACGGTCTGTCGGAGGACGACCTGCCCCAGGTGCTCGCCCACGAGCGCTGCCACATCCGCCGGGGCGACCACATCGTCAAGCCCCTGGCCTTCCTGCTGCTGGCCCTCCACTGGTTCAACCCGGCCCTGTGGCTGGCCTACGTCCTGCTGGGCCGCGACATGGAGCGCGCCTGTGATGAGCTGGCCCTGAAAAACGCCGACGCGGCGGGCCGCGCCGCCTACACCCGCGCCCTTGTCTCCTGCGCCGCCCGTCCCCGCACGGCGGCGGTGTGTCCTCTGGCCTTCGGCGAGATCGCCGTCAAGGAGCGGGTAAAGAACGTGCTGCACTACAAAAAGCCCGCCCTGTGGGCCGCCGTACTGCTGGTCATCGCCGCCGCCGTCATCGCCGTCTGCCTGCTGACCAAACCCCAGTCCAAGACCCTCACCGACCCCGACCACTGGGATGCCCAGCAGCTCTACGCCCTCCGCACCCAGTACGTGGGCGACAATTCCGCCGTGGGCGCGATTTTGGAGGCTCTGGGGCTGCCGGAGATGGGCGACACGGCGGGCAGCGACACATACGCCTATTCCATCCGTCTGAGCACGAACGAAGAGCCTATGGGCGTAACGGTGTGCTACGCCTTTGCGGGAGATGTCCCGGAGCGCAGCGCGGAATGGAATCGCCAAATGGCGCAGCGGGGCTATGTCGCCATGGCGCTGATCGACAATATCGAATGGTTCCGCTGGACAGACATTGGCCAGGCGGGTACGTCCCATGTCACCGGCGTGGTGTTCTCGGTGGACGGTCTGGTGTATTCCAAAGACGATCGGACCATGGTGGATGAACTGAGCGCCGCCCGGGAGAGCGCGGAGAGCCTGCAAACGTATATGGAAACCCTGCGGACAATGGTGGCAGACGGCTCTATCGTCTACTATCCGGGTGACGCGCTGCCGAGGTTCATGGACTTCGAGGAGATCACCCCCTGGCCCACCCTCGTGGAAGAAAACGACCCCCACAGCGTCAGCGCTGAGGACTACGGCATCACCTACACGGCGGACAATATGCCCGGCTGGTACACCTGGGACACCGTCCCCCTCAGCTACCTGTGCGCCTACTACCTGAACGCGGACGGCGCGTATGCCGAGGCCGCCATGGACGTGCTGGCCCGCCGCTATCAGCAAGCCCCCGACACCGTCACCGCCTATATCAAGTCCCTCGCCGGCCAGCAGACCCCCAATGGCCGCGGCGACGCATCGGAGGTGCTGCTGGCGGACATCAGCGCCTGGGACTTGGGCGACGCCACCGTGGACGGCTCGAAGCTGGGCAAGCAGGTCACGCAGGTCATCGGCGTCCTCAGCGTGCAGGTCACCGGCGTCCATGACTACGCCGATGAGACGGTGGCCTATGACGAGAACAGCAGAGGTAGCGTCACCGTCTACACCGTCTACCCCGGCGCAACGCTGGACGTGATGGTCGCCCCCACCTATGACGACAGCGAGGGCCGCACCCACGGCGAGTATAAGCTCTATATGAAGAATGGCGACACCATCGAGCTGTTCCCCCAAACCGGCCCGTTCGACCTGACCAACGCGCTGGGTGTCGGCGCCGAGGGCGCGTATCTCATCCGCTTCGTCCCCTACGGCGGCGATTACCTGACCTTTAACGAGAACGGGGCGGGTATGGTGAGCGTGCCCGCCGTCAAATTCCCCGGCAGCGGCTACACCATGTATATTCTGGACGACGGCGGCTGGGAGCGCGTCACCATCCCCGGCCTGGACGGCACGCCCAGGGTGTCCGGCAAGAACGCCGAGATATGGCAGAGCACCTACGACACCTCCGCCCGCTTGTCCGTAGTCCACCTGAACGCCATGACGCTGGACGATGCCAAGAGCTGGGCCGTGGATGCGGCAGGGAAGTCCTTCACCCTCACCGAGAGCAAGCAGGGCGATATGTCCGGCACGAACACCACGGAGACTATGTACTGGGCCTGCGCCTTCTACGGCACGGATGATGACCGCCTCGCCGTCATCAAGACCTACCCCCTGGAGCTGACGGAGCGGCTGGGCTATGCGCTCAACGCCATGGCCGACACGTTCAAGCCCCTTGCCGCCCAGCCTGCTGGCCTCACCACAACGGACACGGCCCGGCTGGAGGTGGTCCGCGTCACCTGGGAGGCGGGGGAGACGCGGACGCAGGATATCCCCCTCACCGACGCGCAGGTGCAGACCATCCTGTCCGAAAAGGGCACGGTGCAGCCGGAGTGGCATCAGGTCTGCGCCACCCTGCACCGCAGCGGCGAGGATGATGTCCGCTATTGGGGCACTGCCGATTACCCCGTGCCGCCCACGGTGCTGAAGCTCCTGACGGAGCAGGGCGGATACGAGTTTGTCACACCGGAGGATTTCCGGGGCAATATGACCTCCGCCAAGCTGGAGTTCTACGGCGGCGAGACGTACACCGCCGCCAAAGCCGACCTGCCCGCCCTGCAGAAGATGCTCACCAACGCCAGAGACTACGGCGGCGGAGCCGCCTGCTGGTTCACCGCCAAGCTGACGGTGACGTTCGACGACGGGCGGACAGTGTCGGTGCTGAAGGGGACGGACAGCTGCGCCAGCTTTACGTTCGGCTCGTGGAACTCCGCCATGGTGTCCGACAGCGAGAACCGGCAGTTCTGGCAGATATTCGGCGTGCCCTTTGACGAATAAACAGAGCGGAAAAGCCACCCCGATGGGGTGGCTTTTCTATGCGTACACGGTATCTCAGCCGTGGTAATACCTCTTGGCGCAGAAGTCGCGCTCTACGCGTACCTTGCCGGTGTCGGT
>USNH01000058.1 GCA_900556015.1 uncultured Eubacteriales bacterium
CAGATCCTTGTCCAGCTGGTTGATCGCCCCGTCAAAGGACGTGGTGATGGGCTCGGCCTCGAAGTTCTCGTAGCCGTACATCCGGGCGACCTCCTCCATGATGTCCGCCTGGATGGACACGTCGCCGGTGGAGCGCCATGTGGGCACGACCACGTGCATATTGTCACCGTCAAAGCTGATGGTATAGCCCAGCAGCTCCATCTTGTGCCGGATCTCCTCCGGCGGCAGACGCTTGCCCAACCGGCGCTCCAGCCAGCTCAGAGCCACGTCGATCTCCGCCTGCTTCAGGTGCGTGGGGTACTGATCCACCAGCCCCGTCACCTTCATCTCCGGGTACAGCTCCCGGAACAGCTGCATGGACAGGTCAAGAGCCTGGTCGCAGCGCTCCGGGTCGATGGCCTTCTCATAGCGGGAGGAGGCCTCCGTGCGGTTGTCGTACCGCAGCGCCGTGCGGCGGATGCCCTTGGCGTCGAAGTTGGCAATTTCCAAAATGACCCGGTGGGTGGTGGACAGGATGGAATCCTTCGCGCCGCCCATAATACCGGCAAGACCCACCACACCGGCGTCGTCGGCGATGACCAGGTCATCTGTGCTGAGCGGCAGCTCCTTGCCGTTGAGCAGCGTCAGCGCCTCACCCTCGCCGGCCCGGCGCACGATGATATGCCCCGCGATGTGGTCGGAATCATAGGCGTGGGAGGGCTGGCCCGTGGCCAGCATCACGTAGTTGGTGATGTCCACCAGCGCGTTGATGGGCCGCATACCCACCTTCCAGATGCGGTTTTGCATCCAATACGGCGAAGGCTTGACGGACACATTCTCGATCTGCGTGCCGGTTATGCGGGGGCAGCGCTCCGCGTCCTCCAGGGTCACGTGGAAGCCGGAGGTGTTCTCCACATTCCGGTCGAACCGGGGGAATTCCACCATAGGCAGGTCATACAGCGCCGCGATCTCGCGGGCGATGCCGTAGTGCCCCCACAGGTCAGGCCGGTTGGTCATGGACTTGTTGTCGATCTCCAAAATAATGTCGTTCAGATCCAGCGCGTCCGCCAGCGGCGTACCGGCGGGGGCATCGAAGGCGCTGAGGTCGAGGATGACGGCCTCCCCCTCCACGGGGAACAGGTCGGCAAGCCCGATCTCCACCGCGCCGCAGATCATGCCGTAGCTCTCCACGCCCCGGAGCTTGCTCTGCTTGATCTCCACCGGCTCGCCCTCGCCGTGCCAGCGGCACACCGCGCCGGGCAGCGCCACGGCCACCTTCATGCCCTCGCGCAGGTTGCTGCCGCCGCAGACGATGTCCTTGATGTCGCCGCCGCCGATGTCGGTCTTGCACACTCTCAGCTTGTCGGCGTTGGGATGGGGCTCAATGGCGCGGATCACGCCCACCACCATATCGTGGAACGACGCGCCCAGATCCACGGCGTCCTCCACCTCCACGGTGGACATAGTCAGGTCAAAGGCCAGCTTTTTCAGGTCGGCGTCTGCCGGCAGCTTCACATAATCTCTGATCCAATTCAGTGATACTTTCATTTTTCAGCCCTCCCTTAATGGAACTGTTCCAGGAAGCGCAGGTCGGCGCTGTGGAACAGACGCACGTCGTCCACGCCGTAGCGCATCATCACCAGCCGGTCCAGGCCGATGTTGACATAGAAGCCCGTGTACTCGTTGGGGTCAAGGCCCGCGGCCTTCAGTACGTTGGGATGGGGCGTGCCGCCGGGCATGATCTCGATCCAGCCCACGTGCTTGCACACGCTGCACCCCTTGCCGCCGCAGACCAGGCAGCCCATGTCGATCTCAAAGCCCGGCTCGACGAAGGGGAAGAACCCGGCTCGCATCCGCACCGGCACGTCCCGACCAAACACCTTGCTCAGAATGCTCTTGATCATCACCTTGCCGGAGGAGAAGGTGAAATCCTTGTCCACGATCAGCGCCTCATACTGGAAGAACGCCCGCTCATGCCGTGCGTCGGTGGTCTCGTTGCGGTACACCCGGCCCGGATACACGAAGCGGTAGGGCGGCTTGTGGGTCTGCATATAGCGCACCGACCCGCCGGTCAGATGAGGCCGCAGGCACAGCTTGTCCCAGCACTTGCCGGTGTCGTGATCGGCCAGCCAATAGGTGTCCATGCTCTCCCGTGCGGGATGATCCGGCGGGAAGTTCAGGTTGTCAAAGCCGTACAGCTCGCTGGTGATGTCGTCCTCCTCATAGATCTCAAAGCCCATGGAGCGGAACGCATCGTTCAGATCGTAGCACATCTGCGTGATGGGATGCAGCCCGCCGCTGAGGGGCAGCGTGCCCGGCACGGAGATGTCGAAATCCGGGTCAACCTCCGACGCCTTCATCTTCAGCTCATCCCGCCGCGCATCCAGCAGGGCGGATAGCTGCCCCTTCACCTGGTTCACGGCCTTGCCCATCTCCGGGCGCAGCGCCGCGTCCAGCTTGGGCAGCTCCTTCATCAGCTCCGTCAAAGAGCCCTGCTTGCCCACCAGCGCGGCCTTGATGTCCTGCAGCTCCGTTTCGCTGCGGACGGCCTCGATACGCGCCTTGCCCTCGGCAAGCAGCTGTTCCAGTTTTTCCTTCATATCAAGCACTTCCTCCTTTTGAGAGTTTGTTTTAAGGGATAAAAAAACACCTTCCATCCCTCATACAGGGACGAAAGGCGAACTTCCGTGGTACCACCCGGCTTCGCGGGCAAGGCCCGCGCACTCGTTTCCCTTTAACGGAGGACGACCCGTCCGCGCATTTCCTCGCGGCAGCTCCCAGGCGAACACTGCTTCACGTCCCGAGCCGGCTTGCAGCCGATGACCGGCCCTCTCTGACGGAGGTGATGGTTGCAGATTTTCCTATTCATCGCATTTTTCCTTTGATGCACCCATTTATACCACACCGAAACGAAACTTGCAAGCACTTTTTTCCCGTGCCGCGGCGAAAAAAGCAGAAATTGTGATTGACAAATGTGCTATACTATACAAAAACAACGCGCAGGGGAGGGATACCGTGTTCACCATCGACCATGACTATGTGAAAAGCGTGCTGCCCGTCCGCGACCCGGCGGGCCACAAGGGCACGTTCGGCAAGGTCTGCCTGCTGGGCGGCAGCGTGGGCTATACCGGCGCGCCGGTGCTGTGCGCCCGGGGCGCTGTCCGGGGCGGCTGCGGCCTGGTGTTCCTGGGCGTGCCGACCGACATCTGGCAGGTGGCGGCGGTAAAGTGCGACGAGGCCATGCCCTTCCCTCTGCCGTCTCACGAGGGCAGGCTTGCCCTGGCCGCCGAGCCGGCGCTGCGATGCCGCGCCGCCGGGTGCGACGTGCTGGCCATCGGCTGCGGCATGGGTCGGGGAGACGAGACGGATGCCCTGACCCGCCGTCTGCTGACGCTGGAAATGCCCCTGGTGCTGGATGCCGATGGCATAAACGCCCTGTCCGGGCATATAGATGAATTGTCCTGCCGCCGCGGTATGACCACGGTGCTCACGCCCCATGACGGTGAGCTGGCCCGCATCGGCGGCGACCTGGCCGCCCCTCGCGAGGCCGCCGCCTCGGACTTCGCCGTCCGCCACGGCGTGTACCTCGTCCGCAAGGGCCGCCGCACCGTGCTGGCCGCGCCGGACGGGCGGCTGGCGGTGAACACCACCGGCAACGACGGCATGGCCAAGGGCGGCAGCGGCGATGTGCTCACCGGCCTGCTGGCGTCCCTGCTGGCTCAGGGCACAGAGCCCTTCGCCGCCTGCTGCGCCGCCGTGTGGCTGCATGGCCGGGCCGGCGACCTGGCCGCCATGGAGAAGGGGCATCGGGGCATGACCCCCGTGGATATGATAGAGAAGCTGCCCTACGCATTGAAAGAGGTGGAATAAGCGGAAAGCCCCCCGATGAAACAAGGGAGGGAACACCGTGAAAAAGACCGTTTTGCCCGTGCTGGCCTGTTTGCTGCTCCTGTGCGGCTGCGGCGGGCGCAAAGCCCTGGACGTACAGGAGCAGTACCGCTCCGTCACCTCGGCGGAGCTGGAGGCGGAGGTGGTCAGCTGCACCGATGCCGCTGGCCGCGCCTTCACCCTGACCTGTCGGTACGACCCGGCGGGCCAGTCCGTCACCACCGTCACCGCGCCCCGGGAGCTGGCGGGCCTTACCGCCGTGCTGGCAGGGGATACGCTGTCCGTCCGCAGCGGCGACACGCTGCTGCCCGCCGGCGCGTCCACCGATGTCTGTCCGGCCAACTGCCTGCCCTACCTGCTGGACGCCCTGTCCGGCGGCTACCTGACGGAGCAGAACGAGGAGACGCTGGAGGGCACGCCCTGCCTGCGCCTGTCGCTGGACACCGTAGCACCCAGCGGTGCGCCGGTGCAGTGCGCCGTGTGGCTGGACAAGGCCACGCTCATCCCCCTTTACGGGGAATTTTCGCAAAACGGACAGGTGGTGCTGACGGCGAAAATGCTGTCCTTCACCTGCCAAACGGAGGGATAATTATTATGGAATCCACACTAAAGAGAACGTGGGCGGAGATCGATCTGGACGCCCTGGCCTATAACTACCGCGCCCTGCGGCAGCGGGTGGGGGAGAACGTCAGGTTCCTGGGCGTGGTCAAGGCCGATGCCTACGGCCACGGCGCGGTGCAGGTGTCCCGCACGCTGCAAGCCCTGGGCGCGGACTACCTGGCCGTGTCCAGCATCGACGAGGCCGCCGAGCTGCGCCATGGCGGCATCACCATGCCCATCCTGATCCTGGGTCACACGCCCCGCGAGCAGGTGGGCCGCCTGATAGACCTGCACATCACCCAGGCCGTGACCTGCCAGGCCAAGGCCCTGGAATACAGCGAGGAGGCCGTCCGCCTGGGCGGCACGCTGACGGTGCACATCAAGGTGGATACCGGGATGTCCCGTTTGGGCTACCTCGTCTCCGGCGGCCATTTCGACACCGGCACGGCGGATATATGCCGCGCCTGCGCCCTGCCCGGCCTGTATGCCGAGGGCATCTTCACCCACTTCGCCGTGGCCGATGAGCCGGACGCGGACAGCGCCGCCTATACCCGCGCACAGCTTGACCTGTTCCGCCGCGTTATCGAGGCGGTGGAGCGGCAGCGGGGACAGCGCTTCACCATCCGTCACTGTGCCAACTCCGGCGCGGTGGCCTCCTGGCCGGAGAGCTATATGGACATGGTGCGCCCCGGCATCCTTCTGTACGGCTGCGGTGAGCTGGCGCAGGGACTGGGTCTGCGCCCCGTCATGACCCTCAAGACCACCGTCAGCACCATCAAGACCTACGAGCCCGGCACGGATGTCAGCTATGGCCGCCTGTATACCACGCCCCGCACCACCCGCATGGGCGTCGTGCCCTACGGCTACGCCGACGGTTTCTTCCGCTGCCTGTCCGGCAAATGCGCCTTCGCCGCCCCCGGCGGCGACGCGCCCCAGCGCGGACGCATCTGCATGGATATGTCCATGGTGGACCTGACCGACCTGCCGGAGGTGCAGGTGGGGGACGAGCTGGAGGTGTTCGGCACGCGCCATCCCGTAGGGGAGCTGGCCGCCCTGGCGGGCACGATCCCCTATGAGCTCACCTGCGCCGTCAGCCGCCGCGTGCCCCGTGTCTACCTGCAAAACGGCGCGGAGGTGGAGCGGGAGCTGCTGCTGCGGTTCTGACACCGCCGGGTGCGTCTCCGCATAGAATACAGCGGACGGAGCAAACGGAATTTGCCCGGCAGGGCGTATAAATTCCCCGGCTGCGTGGGACAATGGAAGTGACCTGAGGACATATCCCTCCGGTACTTCTTGCCTCGGAGTGTGAACTGTGTGGATACGACTGTCAGACGCGGCGACATCTACTACGCCGATCTAAGCCCGGTGGTGGGCAGTGAGCAGGGCGGCGTGCGCCCGGTGCTCATCGTGCAGAACGACACCGGCAACCGCCACAGCCCCACCGTCATCGCCGCCGCCATCACGTCGCAGCTGGGGAAGGCAAAGCTGCCTACCCATATCGCGCTGGCGGCCCAGGGCAGCGGACTGCCGCGGGATTCCGTCATCCTGCTGGAGCAGATACGGACGCTGGATAAAAAGCGCCTGCGGGAGCGCATGGGCCGTGTGGACAGCGCGGTGATGGAAAAGGTGGACGCCGCCATTGCCGTCAGCTTCGGGCTGACGGGGAGC
>USNH01000059.1 GCA_900556015.1 uncultured Eubacteriales bacterium
CTGCCGGTGGCCGGGGATAAGGTCATCATCTTGGCGACCTGCAAGAACGGCGACAACAACCACCGCTATTGGATCATGGCCAAGCTGGTGGAGGACACCGCCGAGCCGGTGGTGATGACGAAGGAGGAGGCGGAGAAGGCCGGCGTGACGCCGGATCGCATCGTGATAATACAGCACGTGGCTGGTGTCATAGGGCACACCGGCGAAAATGCGGTACGTCAGCTGCCGCCCCGGCTGATAGATGTAGATGACCGCCTCATCGTCGAACTTCAGCGTCTCGGCATAGCTCTGCAAGCCGCCGAACATGGTGCGGTCGGCCATGTTGTGGCCGTAGATCACCGTCACCGGGTCGCTGAAATCGGTCTTGTTATAGGCTTTCTCGGTATACAGCGTGCCGGACTTGGCGTCCTTGCCGTCCAGG
The DNA here is from genome assembly GCA_900556015.1 of uncultured Eubacteriales bacterium. Next base: position 422 of record USNH01000059.1, read on the forward strand.
TCGCGGTACAGGTAATACCCGTCATCGCTGGCGTGCTGGGCGATAAAATACCCCATCTCGTCGCTGATGGCACAGCGGGTCGCGCCGGGGATGCGGATGCAGGCGTACACGTCCGGCCACTTCTTCTGCGCTGCCGCGAAATCCACCGGCACCTCCACCGGCTCGGGCTTCACGATGACCTCATCATCCTTCGGATCAGCCGGCGTAGGGCCGTCGTCCGTCGTCTTGCCGCACCCCACCAGTACGGCGGATGCCAGCGTCAGGATGGCCAAAAGCAGCGCCAGGCGGCGCGGAAGCTGCGCTTTGATCTTCATGATTGCTCCTTTCCAACGGCTTCTGTCTCTCCGAAAAGCCGCCGCGGCGACACCGCCGCTATGTAAGATACTCATATCATGATACCATACGCCGCCCCTGTTTGCAACCTATTTTTCCCCGCCGCCCCGCTGGGGCTTACAGTCCCGCGCTGCGGCCATAGCCCGCGAACAGCGCCTCGAACCGCTGGCGCTGCACCGGCGTCATACGCCCGGCATACTGCTGCCACAGCGCCTGGGCCGCGTCCTCCCTGCCGCTTTTGAGATAGTTCCCCACAGCCCGCTGCAAGCTCTCCGCCGCCGTACTGCTCAGGCTCTCCTTCCCCGTGTCCGCCGTATAGCCGCTCTCCTCCAGCTTCGCACCGCCGGCACTGAGCTTCCGCTCCTGCTCCGCCTTGTCCTGGTAATGCTTCAGCATGGTCTGATACGACTTCGCGTCCTGCGCCGCCGTGTCGTCATACTCCGACTGCGCCTGGGCCAGCGCCTTCTGCCACTGGGCCACTGTGTCCTGCCAGCGGTCATACGCCGCGCTCTCCTGCTGCCGCAGCAGCCCGTACCGATCCGTCAGCGCCTTCCCCTCCTGGGTATATTCCGCCAGCGCCGCCTGCCGCAGCTCCGGCACAAGAGATGTCAGCTCACCCAGATAGCGGTCGTAGGCCTGCTGTCCCACCGCCTGGGCGTAGCTTGAGCCGTACCCGCCGGTCAGCGCCGCCGCCTGCCCCATGGTGTCCTCCATGGCCGCCGCGCCCTGGGCGGCGTACAGCCTGGCGTAGCGCTTATACATCTCGTCCTCCTCCGGGTCGTAGGAAAACGCCTCCCGGCCCGCGATCTGGTCGTACAGCTCCTGCAATCGGGCCTCAAAGCCTGAGGTATAGTCCTCCGGCTGCATGGCCGCCACGCTGTCCCGATAGGCCCTGGCCGCCGCCACGTCCTCCGACGGCTGATAGCCCCTCTCCAGCTCCGCCAGCTTCCGCGCCGTGCTCTCCGTCACCCGTGCCTCAGGACGAGCCGCCTCCGCCGCCGCGGCGGCAGCCGCCTGCTCCGCGGCCTGCTGCTCCGCCATGGTGGGGGCGGACAGCAGACTGCCCCACGTCTCGTCCCCCGCGATGCCGTCCACCATCGTCAGCCCACTCTTTTTCTGATAGTCCCGCACCGCCGCCTTCGTCTTTTTGCCGTAAATACCGTCCTCGTCCAGCTGATACCCTCTCTTGTTCAGCTCGCTCTGCAGCTGCTTCACCGCGCCGCCCTGCGAGCCGTAGGCCACCATGGTATACTTTGATGCCATTGTTTCTTCTCCCCTTTCTCATGTCGTGCGCCGCCAGACGTACACGCCGCTCAGGCCCGCCTGCACCTGCTGCCACGTCCCCGGCAGCTCCGGCGCGGCAGCCGTAGCCGTCAGATACGCGCTCCCCACCGGGAACAGCCTCTCCTCCACCGCCGCGCCGTTGACCTTCAAGCTGCCGGACACCGCCACATCGCCGTAGAACACCGCCGGCCACGCGCATTCCAGCGCCTCCGCCTCCGCGTACTTACCCAGCGCCAGGCCCTTGCCGCCGCTCCGCAGATGCACCGTCACCTGCTTCGTGGCCGCCGTGTACCGCACCGTCCGCACCGTGCCCACCGTGTCCTCGGCACGCAGCTCCACCTCATAGGCCCGCGATGCCTCCAGCCCGCCGCCGATAATGGTCTCCGCGCCGTTGAGCAGCGTGGTATACGCACTCCACTGTCCGCCCATGACCCGATAACGCACCCGTGTCGTCACCTCGTTCTGCCCCGCCAGCATGGAGCAGGTAGCCGCGCACCGCACCTTCAGATACGCGCCGTCGTCCTGCTCCGTGCCGCTGGCACTGCACCGCACCGCCGCCGAGGCGGTGATGACCGGCGGACGGTACTCATACACCCGGATGCTGCTGCCGTACACCGTCTCCGCCCTGCCTCGGCTGTCCGTCACCGTCACCCGGGGCACCTGCACGCCGCTGCCGCCCAGCGGCCCTACCGTCCCCGAAGTGCCGCTTCGCGCCTCGCCCGCCAATCGGAACTGACAGTCCGCCAGCGATGCGCCGCCCTTCAGCGTCACGGAAACGGCATACTGCACCCGGCTCATGCCCTGCACGCACAGCCCCCAGCCCTGCAATACCGCATTGTCGTTCACCACCGTGGTGGTCACGGCGGCCTCCGGCCTGACGCTGTCCGGCACGTACAGCGTAAACGTGTCGCTGACGCTGCCGATATACGACCCGCCGCCGTATATCTTGGCCGTCATCGTACCGCTGCCCCATGTGGCGTTGGGAATGCGTGTCATCAGGCTGGTGGGCACGGTCCACTGATACACCGCCCGGCCCTCGCTGCTGCTCACCGTCTGCAAAGTCCCGCTGCCCAGCGTCTCCGTCACCCCGCCGAACGTATAGGAGAACTGGCAGCTGTACCCGTATCCCGGCCTGGTCAGCGTCAGCGTCCCGGTCTGTCCCATGGTGGCATTTCCCGCCGTCAGGGTGAAGTCCCCGATGCTCTCCACCCGCTCCACCGGCAGCGTATAGCTGTAGCTGTCATCACGACTCGAGCCCGAGCCGCTGTAAAGCCGTATACTCAGCGGCACATAGCTGCCGTACCCCGTCACCGTCACCCAGCCGCTGTTATAGGTGATGGCGCTGCTCCAGCGGTTGGGCGAGGCCGCCTTCATGGTGTACCCGCTGGTCACGCCGCTGCCGTCCACGTACACCGACAGATAGATGGGATACCCGAAGTAGGAAGCCCCCGTCAGCGGGTCTATCGTCACCCAGATGCGGTACTGCATACTGCTGCCCGACCGCTGGCTCTCATAGCCGAAGCTGACACCGATCTGCGGCACGCCGCCCCATCGGATGCTGTCCAGTGTGATATAGCTCATCCCGTCACGCTCCTATCCATCGGAACACCAGCCCGTCCTCCGCCGTGCCGATGCTCCATTTCCCCATGGTGATACCGCCCAGCACCGTGATGTTGGTGATATACAGCCGGTTGTTGGACACGTAGGCCACCTCCGTGGCATCCTGCCAGAACGACAGCCGCGTGGCGGTGAACACCGCCCGGAAGTTGCTCTGCTCCACCACCTTCTCGCCGTCCACCTCCCGGCACGTCAGTCCCTGTCCCACCGCCACGCCGTACACCGGCACACCATCGTCGTAGTACACGATGCCCGTTCGGATATATCCCTCCGTGTCCACCTTATAGTGGGAAAAGGCCGCGTCCACCGCCTCCACGTTGGTCTTCAGATCGGACACGAAGCTGTAATACTGTGTCAGCGCCGCCGGGTTGGCCTCCAGATAGGCGCTGAGACCGGCGATATACTGCCCGAAGTCCGACGATGCCACATAGCGCTCCTTCATCTGCGCCGTCAGCTCCTGGGTGGACTTCTCCACCTGCGCCGCCGTCTTGATGATCATGCTCCGCAGCGTTTCATACTGCTGCTCCGCCTTGTCTATGGTGCTGCCGCCCATCCGGCTGGCCGCCTGGCGGCGGGCGGAGGCCAGTCCCGTGCCGCCGCCCGTACTCTCCTCTAACTGCCCCAGCGCCAAATTCAGCTGCTGGGCCATCTGCACCAAATACGCATACTGCTGCGTCACCTGCTCCTGCAAGCTGCCCGCCGGTGTCATCGGCATGGGAAGCGTACTCATGGCCCGTCACTCCCCTTCTCATACACCGCCGACGCGCTATAAAGGCGGCAGCCGCCGCTGCCTGTCAGCTTCAGCCGCAGATGTTCGCAGCGCCGCGGCCTTATCTGCATCACATAGCCGCCCACGCGCCCGTCCCCGGCCACGCTGCCCGCCTTCTCCCAGGTACTGCCGCCGTCATAGCACACATACGCCTCCGCCGCCGCGCCGCTCTCCATCTCCAGCCGCAGCTCCAGCCGCTCCAAATACTTATGCTCCGGCGTATACAGGCCCAGGTCTCCCGTCTCGGCGCTCCATTCCACCTGCGTCTCCTTCGTGCCGTATGTCCCACTGGTGTCCACCAGCGTCCCGTCCCGGCGCAGCAGCATCATCGCCCCGCCGTACCGCGACAGTGCCATCAGCTCCTGCCCGTCCTCCTTGTGCCACAGCTTCCGCGCCGTGTCGTACACCAGCAGCTCCCACGTCCCGGCGCTGTCCTTGGCCGCCAGCCAGTATTTTCCGCTCTCGCCGCCGGCCACGCCGCCCACGTACCGCTTCTCGCCCAGCTGCCGCGACACGCACACCGGCACGCTGCCGTCAAAGGCGTACACGCCGTCCAGCCCCAGGTAATACACCGCGCCGTCCGCCACGGCCACCGTACCGCCCGCGCCCTTCCTCACGCCGCTGCACGCCACGGTCACGATCTGATGTCCTCCTCCTGCGGCGGGATACACCCGCTCCATGCAGTTCTCCTTGAAGAACACCACGCCGCCCTGACACACCGCCGCCCCGGTAAACGGCCCGTCCGAGCCTCTGCCCGCCGCGTAGCTGTCGGTGCTCAGCCCCGCAAAGCTGTTCCAGTTCCGAAAGTCCCCCAGCTTGCAGGCGTAGACCTCATTCACCGCCTCGCCGTTGACGATACCGTACTTGCAGCCCCACAGCCGGTTTCCCTGCTCCACCACAAAGTCCATATCCGGCACGGTACGCAGCACCGTCACCACGGCGGTCTGACTGTCCAGCGTCCGGCACAGCGCCGGCACTACCAGCCAATCGTTGCCCACCGCCTGCAATACGTGCAGCCCGTTCACCTCCGAAGACCCGCACCCGGACAGCGTCACGCCGTCCCCGGCGGAGAAGCCCGTTCCGATACCGGCGGCGCTGAGCTTCAACGCGGCGTCATCCACCGCCTGCCACATCACGCCGTCATAGCGCATCAGCGCCGCGCCGCTGCCGGTGGTTTCGGCGGTCATTTCAAAAATGCGGAAGCCGTTACCGTCAAACGTGCCGGAAAATGGCGCTTGCGTCGAGCCGATACCGTCAAACCAGCGCGTGCTGCGATTGAAGGTCTTGTCGTCGTTGCGCAGCGAGATATCCGCGCCGAGCAGGACGGTCTTGCCCGCAAAGGAATTGCCCTGCTTAACCAGCTGGGCCAGGCCCGCCAGCTGCCGCGCGGACGTCAGGGTGAAGCGGTCGGCAGACGGCGTATACCAGTCCGTCTCGGCCAGCTGCGTCCAGACCTTGTGCGTCGTGTAAGCCGTGGCGTGCAGGCGCAGTGAGGCGCTCGTGATCCGGCTCGTGACGGTGAATTTCCCGGTGTCCGTGCTTTTCTCCGTCTGGGCCGCATCCTGGAAGGTGAAATAGTAACGGAATTTCCCGTTGTAGACATAGCTCAGATCCTCCGGCTCTGCGCCTTCCGCCAGCGTGGCCGTAGCCGTCAGCATGTCGCCCTCATAGAGCGGGTCGCCGTCCGCCACGGGATAGTCC
>USNH01000060.1 GCA_900556015.1 uncultured Eubacteriales bacterium
TATCGTTCAGGATAGACTCTGCTGATTAGCGGAGAGGATGGGATTCGAACCCATGTGCGATTGCTCGCAAACTGATTTCGAGTCAGCCCCGTTATGACCACTTCGATACCGCTGCATGCCTGCGTATCATACCACACTTTTTGACTTGGTGCAACACCCGGGACGCAATTCTCCCGCAATTCTTCCGCAGAGGGGCATCATTCTTCTGTGCGGGAGGAAGGTGCGGCGGTTTCTGTTGACGTTTTGCCGTTTTTCGGGTAGAATACTCTAAACTGGAGTAATAGGTTAGTTTTCAGATACAGCGAGGTAAACGGTATGGCAAACGGATTTATCGACAAGGCGCGGATCACCGTGCGGGCCGGCAACGGCGGCAACGGCGCGGTGGCGTTCCATCGGGAGAAATACATCGCAGCGGGCGGCCCGGACGGCGGCGACGGCGGCAACGGCGGCTCGATCATCCTGAAGGTGGACGACAATATGTCCACGCTGATGGATTTCCGCTACAAGCGCAAGTATGTGGCCGGCAACGGCGTGGACGGACAGGGCGGGCGCAAGACCGGCAAGGACGGTGAGAGCCTGACCATCCGCGTGCCCCGGGGCACGCTGGTGCGGGACGCGGAGAGCGGCGACATCATCAAGGATATGTCCGACGATGCGCCCTACGTGCTGTGCAAGGGCGGACGGGGCGGCTGGGGCAACCAGCACTTTGCCACGCCCACCCGTCAGGTGCCCCGCTTCGCCAAGGCGGGGCTGCCCGGCGAGAGCCACGACGTGGTGCTGGAGCTGAAGCTGCTGGCGGACGTGGGGCTGGTGGGCTTTCCCAACGTGGGCAAGAGCACGCTGCTGAGTGTGGTGAGCAAGGCCCATCCCAAGATCGCCAACTACCACTTCACCACGCTGTACCCCAACCTGGGCGTGGTGTACGTGGACGAGGGCGTGAGCTTCGTCATGGCGGACATCCCCGGTATCATCGAGGGCGCAAGCGAAGGCGCGGGGCTGGGTCACGACTTCCTGCGGCACATCGACCGCTGCCGTCTGCTGGTGCATCTGGTGGACGTTTCCGGCAGCGAGGGCCGCGACCCCATCGCGGATTTTGACGCCATCAACGGCGAACTGAAGGAATACAGCCCGGAGCTGGCCACCCGGCCTCAGATCGTGGTGGGCAACAAGACGGATCTTGTGGCGGACACGGAGCAGATCGAGGCGCTGCGCGCCCATGTGGAATCGCTGGGGTATGAGTTTTTCGCCATGTCCGCCGCCACCCATCAGGGCACGCGGGAGCTGGTGCAGCGCATCGGGCAGCGGCTCAGTGAGCTGCCGCCGGTGACGGTGTACGAGCCGGAGTACGTGCCGAAAATGCCGGAGGTGGACACCTCCGATCCGCTGCACATCGAGCGGGAGGACAACACCTGGCTGGTGGAAGGGCCGTGGCTGCAGCGGCTCATGGGCAACATCAACTTCTCCGACTACGAGAGCCGGATGTATTTCGACAAGATGCTGCGGCAGAGCGGTCTGTTCGACCGGCTGGAGGAAATGGGCATCCAGGACGGCGACATCGTGAGTATGTACGACCTGGAGTTTGAGTATCAGAGATGATATAGGGAAAGCACCGCCGGAAGGCGGTGCTTTTTGCTGTTATTTGACACGGGGATAGGGCTTCTTTTCATCGGTCAGCCCGGCCAGGTAGTCCATGCTCGTGTTCAGCGCCAGGGCCACGCGGCGGCACTGCTCAAAGCTCAGATACCGCTCGCCGCGCTCGATCTTGGAGTAGGCGCTCTGATCTATGCCAGTGAGCATCTGCATTTTCACTTGTGTGTAGCCGCGCTCCTTTCGGAGCTGCCGCAGTCGATTCATATACATCACCGACTATATTATGCCGAAATGCCCTATTAATTTTAGGACTAAATTGCCCTATAATTACGTAAAGAGGTGATTTTGATGGCGGATCGACAGACATATCGGGAGATGTATCGAGTCATGGCACAGGTCGTTGAGAACGCTGTGCGCATATTGATAGACGCACAGCAAAAGTGCGAAGAGCTGTATATTTCGGATGAGGATGATGCGGCTGATCCGGAGGAGCTTCCGCCGCAGTGGCGGTAGACAGCGCGTAGGGGCGGGGCACTGCCCCGCCCACGGAAGAAGCGAAAGCGTATTCGCGCCCCTTAAAATACGCCGGGTCTGCGCTGGATCTGCTCGTCCGCGGCGGCCTGCCGCAGTTGGGTCAGGCTGCGAATGTCCGTGCGCTGCCACAGGGACGTCTGCATCTCCGGGGACAGGGAGTAGAAGTAGTTGTACGCGCCGGCCTCGTTGTTCAAAAGGTCGGTCAAAGTCTCATACTGCATAAAAAACACCTCCGCGCCTAGTGTGCGCGGAGGTGTGAGCTTTATGCCCGTCAAACGGTTTTTTCAAAATAGAAGTACGTCTCGTCCTCGCCGCTGGGCCGCATGGAAGCGGACAGCATACGGTGGGACGCCTCGTTCTCCTTGAAGCATTTGGCCACCACGCGGGTCAGCCCCAGGTGATACAGCGCCCATTCGGCGGCGGCGGCAAACGCCTCCGTGCCGTAGCCGTGGCCGGCGTAGGCCGGGGCGATGCGGCAGCCCTGCTCAAAGCCGCCCCGGAAATCTGGGTTATACAGCACCACCTCGCCGATGAGCTTGCCCTTCAGCCGGACGGCGAAGTTCACGGCCCGGCGGGCGGCGAAGTCCGCCTTGGCCACGGAGAGGAAGTAATCGTCAGTCAGGAGCGCGTCGCCCAGGTCGGCGCGGTAGTCGTAGCCCCACCAGCGGTTGCGGTCATCGTCCAGGCACAGGGCGTTGTAATCGTCCCGGTCGGCGGGGCGCAGGGGGGTGAGGGTCAGGCGCTCCGATTTGACGGTGGGGATGCGGGTCAGGCTGTCCAGCTCCGTGCCCACGTCGATGCGTACCTTGCCGCCCAGCTCCTGTGGCAGGTATTGCAGCTTGGACATACGCAGTCCCTTGTCCCGTGCGTCGTCCTCCCGGTTGCACCACAGGCAGTCCTTCCCGTAATAGGCGGCGAAGGACTGCACTAGCGCGGGGTACGCCCCGGCGTGGGAGTAGAGGGCCTTTTCGATGTGATCTACCAGCGTCGGGCCGCAGCGCTCCGCCAGGCAGACCGCCACCAGCCGCCCCTCGGCCAGCATACCGCCGGCGCAGAACCAGCCGGTACGCAGCAGGGAGAACATCTCCTTTGCCAGCTCCAGCTCCTTCACCGCCAGCGGGCCGGTCTTGTGGAACTCCGCCTCGTAGTCCGTCCAAAAGGCGGCCAGCCGCGAGTCGTCCGGGTCGGTGAGGGGGATGAAGGCCGCGTCGGGATAGTCCCGGCGGAATTTATTGATGTGGTTGCGCTGGCCGCTGTAACGCCGCCCGGCGAAGCTGGCCAGCTCCTCCGTGTGGTAGAGGTAGTCCTTCCACCCCCGCTCGTTGGTGACACGGAAGCGGGGATAGCGCAAGCACAGGCCGGGGAGCTTGTCCTCCGGCACAACGGACAGGCTCAGGGGCAGCCCCTTGGCGGCGCAGTAGCCCTCGATGGCCGTCAGCGCCGCGTCCGTGTCTCCCTCCGGGCCGGGGATGGGATAGTCAAACACCGTGTCGCCGTCGATGACGTTGCGGATGATCAGGCAGCCCGCCGCCTCATCGAAGGCGGGGTGCAGGTGGCCGCGCCACATGAGCTTCACGCCCAGGGAGTATTCGCACAGGCGGTAGTCGCAGCGCTCATAGTACGGGCGCAGGTGCGCGCCGTGTTCGGCAGTCAGTTCTTGAAATTGCAGCATAGTGACCTCACATTTTTTCTATCATGTCACGGGACTGGGTGATGAATTTCCGGGCGATGGGCCGCAGCTCCCTGTGGGGTCGGGCGGCGATGCCCAATTCCCGGACGGCCCGGGGCAGCAGCGGCAGGGCGCGGACGCTGTCCTGCCGTCCCCGCAGCACCAGCCGGGACAGGACGCTGACGCCCAGCCCGTGCTCCACCATGGAGATGACGGCGCTGTCCGACACCTGGGTGGTGCGGATCAGGGGCGTGACGCCGTGCTCGTTCAGCACCCGAAGGATGTCCTTGTCGAAGCCCATGGAGGGCATGAGGAACTCCTGCCCGTTGAAGAACTCCACGGGAAAGGCGTCGCCGCCGTCGGGATAGTCCGGCGGCAGGATGGCCAGCAGCTCGTCGTCCCGCAGGGGCGTCCATTCCAGCGCGCCGTACTCCTGCCGGCTGGCGAAGCACATATCCACCCGGTCCTCCAGCACCCAGCGGTACACCTCGTCCACGCTGCCCATCTGGATGTCCACGGTCACGTCCGGGTGCTCCCGGCGGAACTGCTGGATCACCTCCGGCAGCCAGTGGCGGGCGATGGACTCGTAGGCCGCCACCCGGACGCTGTCCTCCTTGTGGGAGTTGATAAGGGCGATCTCCCGCTCCAGGGCGGCGCTGCCGGCGAGGCAGTCCTGCACCAGCGGGAAAATGCGCTGCCCCGCCGGAGTCAGCTGTACGCCGGAGCGGCCTCGCACCAAAACGGTGAAGCCGATGTCCTTTTCCAGGCTGTTCATCATGTGGGTCAGGCCGGATTGGGTATAGCCCAGCTGCTCCGCCGCCCGGGTGAAGCTGCCCTGATCCACCGCCGCGGCCAGCGCTGCCGTTACCATGAAGCCTATTAGGGCCGCTTACAGCTTCAATGGCACCCACTCCGATACCTACTATGATGAAACCGCCATCGGCTATGGCATCGATTTCTTCGATATCACTCTGCGCGGCGGCGTTGCCACCATCGCTCCCACCGAGCAGGTCTGGCACGGCCGTGCCGCCTGCGGCCTCATCGGCCTGACGCCCGGCGAGGTGCCGACGCTTGCCGCCGCCATCCGGCGCGGCCTGTGCCCGGACAGCGCGGAAAAGCTGACAATCTTCGGCGATCCTGCGGCCTTCACGGTGCCGGATTATAAGACCGTTCCCTCGCAGGCAAGCGTCTTTTTCCGCAGCGGCGGAAAGGGGCCGTTTTCCAGACTTGCCGACAGCGTGAAGCTCCATATGTTCACGCCCCTTCCGAAGCTGCGCGCGAAGGACTGCATCGGCTGCAAAAAATGCGCGAATATCTGCCCGGCAAAGGCCATCACGATGAAACGCGGCAAGCCGCGCATCGACCGAAAGGCCTGCATCCACTGCTTCTGCTGTCAGGAATTCTGCCCGAAGGGCGCGATGGTGGTCGGAAGGACCGCGCTGGCAAAGCTGCTGGAAAAGGGCTGAGCGGCACACTGCCAGAAATCCCCGGCATAGCGCCCGCCGGTTCGGCTTATCCTAACAGAAAAAGGAGGCCGGGCCGATGCGAGCAGAGTTTTTATGGGAAGTTTTTACCGATACCGGCGCGCCGGAGGCGTATCTGCTGTTTAAAGATGCAGGCCGCGCGCAGCAAAGCGTGAGGGAAGCGGAGCATGGACTACCTGACGACGCGGGGGCTTGTCCTCCGGACAACCGAATATAAGGAAACGGACCGCATCCTGACGGTTTTGAGTGCCGACCGCGGTTTGCTTACGATGAAGGCACGCGGCGTGCGCTCCAACCGCAGCAAGTTGAAGGGGGCCTGCCAGCTTCTGACCTATGCGGAGTTTACCGTCGGCGAGGCGCACGGCTTTTCCTCCATCACCGAGGCGACCGCGCTTGAGATGTTTCCGGAACTGCGGACGGACATTGAACTGCTGGCGCTTGCCAGTTATTTTGCCCAGCTTGCCGAGGTTTTATCGCAGGAGGATGCGGCAAGCCCTGCGCTGCTGCCGCTGATTTTGAACGCGCTCTACGCGCTTGCGAAGCTGAAAAAGCCACCGCGGCTCGTCAAGGCGGCGACGGAACTGCGCCTTGCCGCCCTTGCAGGCTATCTGCCGGAACTTTCCGGCTGCTGCGTGTGCGGGAATGCTGAACCTGACCGGTTCTCGATTGCAGACGGGACGCTCGAGTGTGCGTCCTGCCGCGCGTCCGACGGTGTGCGCATGCCGCTCTCATCCGCGTCGCTGGCCGCGATGCGCTATATCGTTTCCTGCCCGGATAAAAAGCTGTTTTCCTTCACGCTGACGGGTTCGGCGGAGAAAGAACTGTGTGATGCGG
>USNH01000061.1 GCA_900556015.1 uncultured Eubacteriales bacterium
ATTGCCACGCCAGTCTGCGGACTGGCTCGCAATGACAGGCTTTTTCGACAGCCTGCGGCAAAGGGAGGAGCGCTCCGCGCTCCTCCCTTTGTCCCGTTTATTCCTCGCTGACGTACTCGTGGGGGTCGATCACCGCGCCGTCACGGCTGACAGAGAAGTGCAGGTGCGGGCCCATCTCGATCTCCGCCGCGGAGGTCGTGCCCACGCAGCCGATCACGTCACCGGCGGACACGGTCTGCCCCTCCTCCACCGGCACGTCCTGCTGAAGACTGCTGTAACGGGTGGCGTAGCCGCCGTCGTGCTGGATGACCACCGTTGTGCCCATCAGCTCGTCATCGGTGACGGACTGCACCACGCCGGAGGCGGCGGTTTTGACCGACGCGCCCTCGGCGGCCTGGATGTCGATGCCGTCGTGGGTGCGCCAGTCGGCCATGGTGGCGTCATACAGCAGTTCGGTCATGCTGAACACCGTCACCGTCTCGCCGCTGAGGGGCGACACCACCTGGGGCAGCAGCACCGACGGCTCGGTAATCTCCACCTCGGCGTCCGCCGCCGTGTCGATCTTCGGCTCAGGCAGCACCACCGGCGCGGGCTTGACCACCGGCGTGGTGGGCGTGTTGGGCTGCACGTCCACGGCGGGCGGCTCCTGCCTGACCTCCGTGCCCCGGTCGAACAGGGCGAAATATCCGACGATCCCGGCGGCCAACAAACACAGAGCGAACACGATGTAGTAGCCCCGTCCGCCGAACATGGCCTTGATCCTGTTTGGTTCTTGTCTGCTCATGCACTTGCCTTTCCTGGCGGGGCGACCCCGCCGCCGCCCCTTCCGGCGGGCGGCGCACCGTAATAAAAAGACCTCTGCCCGTATTGTCGCCGGACAGAGGTGTTTTTATTCACTTGAAAGCGATGTCAATCCTCAAATTCCGCACGGAGGCCGCGGCGCAGCAGGCTTTGCAGCGCCGCCTGAGGGTCGGCGTGCTCGTAGAGGATGTCGTGCACGGCCCGGCAGATGGGCAGCTCCACGCCGTACTGACGGCCCAGCAGCATCAGGGCCTCCACGGTGTAGTAGCCCTCCGCCAGGCGGTGGAAATCCTGATGGCGGATAAACGCCTCGCCGAACTGGCGGTTGTGGCTGTACGGCGAGAACACGGTGGCCTCGTAATCGCCCAGGTGGCACAGGCCGTAGGCCGACAGCTCGCTGCCGCCCATGGCCTTGATGAGGCGGGCTACCTCCCGCGTGCCGCGGCTCATCAGCGCGCCTTTCAGGCTGGACATCTCCACACCGTCGAGAAACCCGGCGGCGATGCCCACCACGTTCTTGGCCGCCGCGCCTACCTCGTTGCCGATCATGTCGCCGCCGTAGTAAAAGCGGATCAGGTCGCTGGAAAACGCCTGCACCAGGCGGCGCTTCACGTCCTCCCTCTCGCTGTCGATGACCATGCAGTTGGGGATGCCGCGGTAGAACTCCTGCACGTGGCCCGGGCCAAGCCACACAGCCACCGCGTTGGACGGGTGGAGACATTCGGCGGCGATCTGACTGAGGCGCTGGCCCGTGCCCATCTCCAGGCCCTTCATGCACAGCACCACGGTCTTGTCCCGCAGGGCCTGCATAGGTGCTTCCCCCAGCAGCGAGCGCAGGCTCTGCGAGCCGACGGAGATGATGACCGTCTCCGCGCTCTCAATGCCGTTCAGCTCCGTGGTCAGAGCCACGGAGGGCGGCAGCGTCAGCAGGTCGTTCTGCCGGGTGGCGAGAAAGGCCTGCATCTTGGGGGAGCTTTTGCGGCCATACAGCGTGACACGGTGGCCGATGCGGTCCAGATACCAGGTGATGAGCGAACCCCAGCGGCCACAGCCGATGACGAAAATATTCATGGATACTCCTTCATTCCAAAAGACTTCCCGGAGCTTGCTCCGGGAAGTCTCCGTGGGTGCGTTATTTTACGATGAGCGTTTTGCCGTCCATCTCCGGCGGGCAGGCCAGGCCCATCACATCCAGAATGGTGGGCGCGATGTCCGCCAGCCGTCCGGGCCGCAGCTCCGTCCCCGCGCCGCAGAGGATAAACGGCACGAGGTTGGTGGTGTGGGCGGTCATGGGGCTGCCGTCGGGCTGCTTCATGTCCTCGGCGTTGCCGTGGTCCGCCGTGACCATGGCGATGCCGCCCATCTTCAGCGTGGCATCCACCACCCGGCCCACGCAGGTGTCCACCGTCTCCACGGCCTTGATGGCGGCCTCCAGCACGCCGGTGTGGCCCACCATGTCGCAGTTGGCGAAGTTGAGGATGATCACGTCATACGCGCCGGACTCGATGCGCTCCACGCACTTGTCGCAGACCTCGAAGGCACTCATCTCCGGCTGGAGGTCGTAGGTGGCCACCTTGGGAGAGGGGACGAGGACACGATCCTCGCCGGGGTACTGCTTCTCCACGCCGCCGTTGAAGAAGAACGTGACGTGGGCGTATTTCTCCGTCTCGGCGATACGCAGCTGGGTCATGCCCATGCTGCTGAGGTACTCGCCCAGGCCGTTCTTCACGGCGATGCGCGGCCAGGCCACCCGCACGTTGGGCATGGAGGCATCATATTCCGTGTTGCACACGTAGGTGGTGGGGAAAAACTCACGGGCAAAGCCGTCGAAATCCGGGTCAACGATGGCGCGGGTGATCTCGCGGGCGCGGTCGGGCCGGTAGTTGAAGAAGATGATGCTGTCGTTGTCGCTGATCGTGCCGTCCGGGTCGATGACCACCGGCTCGACAAACTCGTCGGTGACGCCGTTGGCGTAGCTCTCCGTCACGGCGGCCACCGGGTCGCTATTGCGGTGGCCCTCGCCGTAGACCATGGCGTCATAGGCCATCTGCACCCGCTCCCAGCGCTTGTCGCGATCCATGGCGTAATAGCGGCCCATCACGGTGGCGATCCTGCCCACGCCGAGCTGGGCGCACTTATCCTGCAATGCCTTCACGAAGTCCTTGCCGCTGGTGGGGGACACGTCCCGCCCGTCCAGGAAGCAGTGGACATACACCTTGGTCAGGCCCTTGTCCTTGGCCATTTGCAGCAGGGCAAACAGGTGCTCGATGTGGGAGTGTACGCCGCCGTCGGACAGCAGGCCGTACAGGTGCAGGCTGCTGTCGTTTTTCAGGCAGTCGTCCATGGCCTTGTTGTAGGCCTCGTTCTTGAAAAAGCTGCCGTCCTCGATGGCGCGGCTGATGCGGGGCAGATCCTGGAACACCACGCGGCCTCCGCCGATGTTGGTGTGGCCCACCTCGCTGTTGCCCATCTGCCCGGCGGGCAGACCCACGTCCAGTCCGCTGGCGGACAGGGTGGTGTGGGCGTATTCCTTGAACAGCTTATCCAGCACCGGGGTGTTGGCCAGGGTGACGGCGTTGTCGTCCGCCGCCGGAGCGAGGCCGAAGCCGTCCATGATGATGAGAGTAGTGGGAGTTTTATTCATGCCGAACCTCCTTGGCGCTTCAGTCCTGGTTGGCCGCGTTGATGATCTCCACAAAGTCCGCCGCGTTCAGCGCCGCGCCGCCGATGAGGCCGCCGTCGATGTCGGGCTGGCTCAGCAGCTCCGCCGCGTTGGCAGGCTTCATAGAGCCGCCGTACTGGATGGTGATGGAGCGGGCGATGCGCGCACCGTACAGATGGCGCACGGTGGTGCGGATGAAGGTGCAGACCTCGGCGGCCTGCTCGGCGGTGGCGGTCTTGCCCGTGCCGATGGCCCACACCGGCTCGTAGGCGATGACGCACTTACGCAGCTTCTCGGCGGGCACGCCGGCCAGAGCGGACTTCACCTGCAGAGCGATGAGCTCCATGGTGATGCCCAGCTCACGCTGCTCCAGCGTCTCGCCCACGCAGATGATGGGGTGCAGACCGGCCTCCAGGGCGGCCAGCACCTTGCGGTTCACGGTGAAATCCGTCTCGCCGAAGTACTGGCGGCGCTCGGAGTGGCCGATGATGACGTACTTCACGCCCAGATCCTTCAGCATATCGGCGGACACCTCGCCGGTGTACGCGCCGGACTTCTCATAGAACACGTTCTGCGCACCCACGGACACGCGGGCGTCCTTGAACGCCTTAATGGCGGTGGAGATGTTGGCGGCGGGGACGCACACCACCACGTCGCACCACTTGGCCTTGGGCAGCAGGGCCTTCAGCTCCTCGGCGAATTTCTTCGTCTCGGTGGCGGTCTTGTTCATCTTCCAGTTGCCGGCGATGATGGTCTTACGGTATCTGCGATTCATAACTGTTTACTCCTCTGTCTTTTCATATATATTAAATGGGAAATATGCGCTTATTTATCCAGCAGGCAGGCCACGCCGGGCAGCTCCAGCCCCTCCAGGAACTCCAGAGACGCGCCGCCGCCGGTGCTGATGTGGGTGATCCTGTCGGCAAAGCCCATCTGCTCCACCGCCGCGGCGCTGTCGCCGCCGCCCACGATGGTGATAGCGCCGCTGTCGGCCAGCGCCTGGGCCATGGCCCGCGTGCCGGCGGCGAAGTTGTCGAACTCAAACACGCCCATCGGGCCGTTCCACACCACCGTGCCCGCGCCGCGCACCGCGCCGCAGAAGGTCTTGATGGTGTCCGGGCCGATGTCCATGCCCTCCCAGCCCTCGGGGATAGCCATGGTGCTGACCACCTGGCGGTGGGCGTCGTTGGAGAAGTCGTCCGCCGCCACGGTGTCCGTGGGCAGCAGCAGCTGCACGCCGTTCTTCTTGGCCTTTTCGATCATATCCAAAGCGTAGTCCAGCTTGTCGTTTTCGCACAGGCTCTTGCCGATGCTGCCGCCCTGGGCCTTGGCAAAGGTGTAGGCCATGCCGCCGCCGATGATGACGGTGTCGGCCTTATCCAGCAGGTTGTTGATGACGCCGATCTTGTCGCTGACCTTCGCGCCGCCCAGCACCGCCACGAAGGGGCGCTTGGGGTCGTTCAGCGCGCCGCCCATGACCTCCAGCTCCTTGGCCACCAGCAGGCCGGACACGGCGGGCAGGTAGGCCGCCACACCAGCGGTGGAGGCGTGGGCGCGGTGCACCGTGCCGAAGGCATCGGACACGTACAGCTCCGCCATGCTGGCCAGCTCCTTGGCAAAGGCGGGGTCGTTCTTCTCCTCACGGGGGTCGAAGCGCAGGTTCTCCAGCAGCATGATCTGGCCGCCCTGCAATGCCGCGGCCTTGGCCTTGGCATCCTCGCCCACGATGTCCTTGGCGAAGATGACCTCCTGGCCCAGCAGCTGGCTCAGACGCTCCGCCACAGGGGCGAGGGTCAGCTTGGGCTTCCACTCACCCTTGGGCTTGCCCAGATGGGAGCAGGCGATGACCGCCGCGTTCCGCTCCAGCAGGTAGCGGATGGTGGGCAGCGCCGCCACGATGCGCTTATCACTGGTGATCGCGCCCGTCTCCTTGTCCTGGGGCACGTTGAAGTCGCAGCGCAGCAGGATCTTCTTTCCGGCGACGTCCACGTCGCGGATGGTCTTTTTGTTGTAATTCATACGAAACGCTCCTCTCGCATAAAAATCACGGTTTATACTATATGTTCCGCCATCTCACCCACGCCGGACAGACCGGGGAAGCCGTTCTGACGCAGCGCCTCATAGGTGAGGATGGCCACGGAATTGCTCAGGTTCAGGCTGCGGGCCTCCGGGCGCATGGGCAGGCGGAGGCAGCGGTCGTAATGGGCCATGCGGAAGTCCTCCGGCAGGCCCGCCGTCTCCTTGCCGAACACCAGCCAGCAGTCCGGGGAGAACCGGGCCTGGGTGTAGTCCCGGGGCGCTTTGGTGGTGGCCAGCCACATATCCTCCGCTGCCTGGGGGTTGCGGCGGAAGAAGTCGTCCAGCCCGTCGTAGTCGTACACGTCCACCAGATGCCAGTAGTCCAGCCCGGCCCGCTTGACGGCCCGGTCGGAGATGTCGAAGCCCAGAGGGCGGATGAGGTGCAGGCTGCTGCCGGTGGCGGCGCAGGTGCGGGCGATGTTGCCGCAGTTCTGCGGTATCTCAGGCTCTACCAGTACGATATGCAGCATACGCGCCCCAACTCCTTCCTC
>USNH01000062.1 GCA_900556015.1 uncultured Eubacteriales bacterium
CCAAAAAGTTCTACGATCTGCTGGGCGATGCGGTGTATGATGAGGATGTAGCCGGGCTGGAAGAAACGCTGGTGCGCACCCTGAAAGAAAAGGGCCTCACCATCGCCACGGCGGAGAGCTGCACCGGCGGCCTGATCGCAGAGCGCATCACGTCGGTGTCCGGCTCCAGCGAGGTGTTCGGCTACGGCTTTGTGACCTATTGGGAACAGGCGAAGGCGAAGCTGGTGGGCGTGGAGCCGGAGGCCATCGCGCGGTACAACGTGGTGTCGGCCCCGGTGGCGGCGCAGATGGCGCTGGGGGCCGCAGAGGCCGCCGGAGCGGATATCGCCGTCAGCGTGACCGGCTTGGCCGGGCCTACCGGCGGCGACGAGCTCCGCCCGGTGGGCACTGTCTACGTCGGTGCTGCGCGGGACGGGACGGCCTACGTCAAAAAGCTGTTCGTCTCCCGCCCGGACCGTGCGTGGGTCCGCGGGCGCGCCGCACAGACCGCGCTGGAACTGGCGCTGCGTCTGGCGCAGGGGAAGCTCCCTGACGGCACAAAGCCCCTTGCCGCTGCCCAGCAGCACGACGCTGCCGCGCTGGATGCGCTGGACAAGGCATTTTTGAACAAATAAAACGCAGGGGTGAACGAAATTGAACGAAGCAAAGGCCGGATGTGTGCTGCGGCTGTTCGGTGCGCCGGACGCCGCCGTGGGGGCTGCCGTGGGGCAGTTCCCGCCCCAGTGGAAGGCTGCCGCCCAGTGGAAGAGCCGGGGGGCCGAAACGCTGGTGGCCCTCTCGGCGCAGAGCGCGGCGGGGCTGAAAAAAGCCGTGGGCGCACTGCGGGAAACCTTCTCCGCCGACCTGTACGGGGCGGGGGAGACCACGCTGGCCGAAGCCGTCGTCGCGGCGCTGGAAGGCCACGACCGGCTGCTCATCTGCTCGGATGCGGCGGCGGGGACGCTGCTGGAAGCCCGGCTGGAAACGGTCCCCGGTGCGGAAAAGGTCTTTGACTTCGGGGCGCTGAGCTACGCCCACCCCAAGGCCGGGGCCCAGATCGAAAAGCGGGCCCGTGCCCGCCTTCCGAAAGGCACCACGGACCCCGTCCGCCTTGCGCTGGCGCGGGCACAGGCAGCCCGGCGGGTAGTGGGGGCCGACCTTGCGGCGGGCTGTGCCGAGCGGGAGCAGGACTGCGTGCTCATCCTCAGCAGCAAAAAAGGCTGCTGGCTGCGCACGGTCCCGCTGGCGGACAGGCCTGCCCTCTGGCTGCTGGACATGATCCGCCGGGCAGCCTGCGGTCTGCCGCAGGTCCCCGGCACGAGCTGGCAGCACTACCGCGACCCGGTGCCGGAAGCTGTGTCTGCCCCGCCTGCAGCGCAGGCGGAGGCCCGCCCGGCTCCGCCCAAAAAGAAGCGCCGCTGGCTGCGCCGGGTGCTGTTGCTGCTGGTGGCGCTGGCCCTGATCCTCATCGTCCTGTTCCAGTCCGGCAAGAGCCAGGGCCTGTCCGGGGCCATCGGCGGCATTGCCGATTCCTATATGAGCCGCTCCAAGGCCAAGAGCATGGACGCCAAGCTGGCCCGGGACACCAAGTGGGTGGCCGCCATGTTTGTGGTGCTGACCCTGGTGCTGGACTGCATGGTCGCCGCAGGCATCAAGTAAATCGCGAAAATCTCCGGGGGACGCAGCCGCGTCCCCCGATTTTTGTATGCAGGAGAAGCGTATGGAGTATCTGACTTTTTCCGCCCCCGGCCGGGTGGAGCTGGGGGGCAACCACACGGACCATCAGCACGGCTGCGTGCTGGCGGCGGCCATTGACCGCACCGCCCGAGCCCGGGTGCGGCCCACCGGGGAGGGCGTGGTTCGGGTGTTCTCCCGGGGGTATGCGCCGGTGGAGCTGGCCCCGGATGACCTGTCCCCCCGGCAGGAGGAGCGGAACGCCACCGCCGCCCTGATCCGGGGCATGGCCGCCGCCTTCCGTCGGAGGGGCCTGCCCTGGCGGGGATTTGACGCGTGGGTGGAGTCCGACGTGCTGCCGGGGTCGGGGCTGTCCAGCAGCGCCGCCTTTGAGGTGCTGCTGGGCCGCATAGGCAATGCTCTGTTTGCCGGGAACAGCCTGACTGCCGCGGACATCGCCCGGATGGGCCAGTGGGCGGAGAATGTGTATTTCGGCAAGCCCTGCGGCCTGATGGACCAGCTGGCCAGCAGCACCGGCGGGCTGGTGTTCATGGACTTCCGGGACCCCGCCGCCCCGCTGGTGCGGCGGCTGGACGCCGCCCTGCCCGGATACGTTCTGTGCGTGGTGGACAGCGGCGCGGACCATGCGGGACTCACCGATGCATACGCCGCCATCCCCCGGGAGCTGGGGGCCGTGTGCCGCCTGTTCGGGGCGGAGGTCCTGCGCCAGGTGGAGGAGGCGGAATTTTACCGCCGCCTGCCGGAGGTCCGCCGGGCCGCCGGGGACCGGGCGGTGCTGCGGGCCATCCATGTGTTCGACGAGAACCGCCGGGTGCTGGGCCAGGTGCAGGCCCTGGAAAACGGCGACACGGAGGGGTTCCTGGCCCTGGTCAACGACTCCGGCCGCTCCTCCTGGGAATATCTGCAGAACATCGCCCCGGAGGGGGCCGCCGGGCATCAGGAGCTGGCCGTGACCCTGGCCCTGTGCCGCCGCCTGCTGCGGGGCCGGGGAGCCGTCCGGGTACACGGCGGCGGCTTCGCGGGAACGGCCCTGTGCATGGTGCCGGAGGAGGATTATCCCGCCTTCCGGGCGGAGCTGGAGGGCCTCCTGGCCCCCGGCTGCTGCCACCGGCTGACCATTGGATGAATTGAAAAAAATTATGGGCGTCGGCATGGCCGACGCCCATAGATTTTTTCATGTGATTCAGTTCATCTGCTTGCGGCGGGAGAGGTTCACAGTGCCGTCGTTCATCTCGTGGACGGAATCCAGGCTCTTGCCGGTGCCTATGGCCACGCAGCTGATGGCATTTTCGGCCACCACGGTGTGGATGCCGGTGCGGGCGGTGATGAGCTTGTCGAAGCCGTCCACCAGGCTGCCGCCGCCGGTCATGACGATGCCGTTGTTGGAGATGTCGGCCACCAGCTCCGGCGGGGTGCGCTCCAGCACGCCGTGAACGGCCTCCAGGATGCGCTCCACCGGCTCTTCAAACGCCTCCAGCATCTCCGTGGAGCTGACGTTGATGACCTTGGGCAGGCCCGTCATCAGGCAGCGGCCCTTGATCTCGATGGAGGTCTCCTGCTCCTTGGGGAACACGCAGCCGATCTCCATTTTCATCAGCTCGGCGGTGCGCTCGCCCACCAGCACGTTGTGCTTGCGGCGCATATACTTGACGATGGACTCGTTGAACTGGTCGCCGGCGACCTTGATGGAGGCGCTCTCCACCACGCCGCTCAGGGAGATGACGGCGATGTCGCTGGTGCCGCCGCCGATGTCCACCACCATGTGGCCGTCGGGCTTGGAAATGTCGATGCCCGCGCCGATGGCGGCGGCCACCGGCTCTTCGATGAGGTACACGCGGCGTGCGCCGGCCTGGATGCCGGCATCTACCACGGCACGCTCCTCGACCTCGGTGATGCCGGAGGGCACGCAGATGATGACACGAGGCTTGAACAGCTGGAAGCCGCCCACCACCTTGCGCAGGAACTCGCGGAGCATACGCTCGGTCATGTCGTAGTCGGAGATAACGCCCTCGCGCAGGGGACGGATGGCCACGATGTTGCCGGGGGTACGGCCCAGCATGGCCTGGGCCTCCGCGCCCACCTTCAGCAGCTTGCCGGTATTCTTGTCAATGGCCACCACGGACGGCTCGTTCAGCACCACGCCCTTGCCCTTGACATAGACCAGCACGGAAGCGGTACCCAGGTCGATACCGATGTCTTTTGCAATAGAACACATAATGACTGCACCTCTGTTTTCTCTTTCGTTATGTTGCAGGGCGCAACGCGCCCACTCTCTGTCTGCTTCAACATTATACCGACTGGGAAGGGATTTTGCAACGGTGGAAATGAAAAACCTGCGATTTTCTGTATTTTGCACGGCTGGGCCGCGTTCCATACCTATTTATTCCGCACCATGGCCAGCGTCAGGCACACCACATCCGCCGCCCCGGCATCCTTCAGCACCCGGACGCACTCCGTCAGCGTCGCGCCGGTGGTGAGGATGTCGTCAATGAGCAGCAATCGCTTACCCCGGAAGGCTGCCGGGTCAACGGGCTCGTATACGCCCAGCACGTTGGCACGGCGCGCCGCCGCGTCCTCCAGCCCGGACTGGGGCGGGTTGTCCCGCACCTTACGCAGCGTCTCCAGGGGCTGGATGTGCCAGTCCACGCACAGGCTGGCGCAGAGCATACGGGACTGGTCAAAGCCACGCTTTTTCAGCCGCTTCCCGCTGACAGGCACCCAGGTGACGGCATCGAAGCGGTCGGCAAAGGCGCTGGCCGCCGTCTCGGCCATCAGCGCGCCGAAGCAGTTCAGGTACTCCACCCTGCCCCGGAACTTGTAGGTCAGAATGGCGTCCCGGACGGCGTCCTCGTAGTACAGCGGCGCGGCGCACTCGCCGAATGTGCCGGTGCGGAGCTCCGTGCAGCGGGGCAGCGTTTTTTCGCATTTCTCGCACAGCAGCGTTTTCCCGGTGACGCGCCCGCAGAACGGGCAGTGACGGGGAAAGAAAAAGTCCAGCAAACTCTTGGACATCTGATTCAGGGATTCGTTCAGGTTCATATCATACCCTCCTTCAATCGGCGGCGCAGGCCGCTGTAACGGCGCTGCTGGCGGTCATTGGCGGCCATCTTGGCGGGGACGGTGTCGTCACCCACCATGATGAGCATACGGCGGGCGCGGGTGATGGCGGTGTACAGCACGCCCCGCACCATCAGCGACGGCGCGGCGGGAGCGGACACCAGGATAACGGCGGGGTACTCGCTGCCCTGGGATTTATGTACGGTGATGGCGTAGGCCATGTCCAGCTGAGACAGCAGGTCGGCGGTGTAGGTGGCGGTGCGGTCGTCGAAGCGCAGGACGATCAGCTCGCCGGAGCTGTCGATGTCCTGGATGACGCCCACGTCGCCGTTGAAGATGCCGCTGCCCGCCGTACCGTCGTCCTTCTCCCACAGCACATCGTAGTTGTTCTTCGTCTGCATGACCCGGTCGCCCACCCGGAACGTCACGTCGCCCCACTGCTTCTGCCGCTTTCCGGCGGCGGGCGGGTTCAGTGCCGCCTGTAAGGCGCGGTTCAGGGCCGCCGTGCCGCAAGCGCCCTTTCGGGTGGGGGACAGCACCTGGATCTGATCGGCGGGCACGTTCATGTTTTTGGGCAGCCGGTCGCGGCACAGCTCCACCACCGTCTGCACCAGCCTGTCCGGCGAGCGGCGGCACAGGAAGAAGAAGTCCCCCTGGTTGCTGTCCAGCTGGGGCGGCTGGCCCAGATTGACGGCGTGGGCGTTGCGGATGATGGCGGACTGCTCCGCCTGGCGGAACACCTGGGTCAGGGACACGGTGGGCACAACGGTGCTGCGGAGCAGGTCGCCCAGCACGTTGCCAGCACCCACGGAGGGGAGCTGATCCGGGTCGCCCACCAGCACCAGCCGGCAGCCGGGACGCAGCGCTTCCAGCAGCGCCTGCATCAGCTCCAGGTCCACCATGCTCATCTCGTCCACGATGACGGCGTGGGCCTCCAGCGGGTCGCTGCCGTTCTTTTTGAAGGCCACCTGGCCGGTCATCTCGTTATAGCTCATGCCCAGGGCGCGGTGGATGGTCTGAGCATCGCAGTCCGTCACCTCGCCCAAACGCTTGGCCGCCCGGCCTGTGGGCGCAAGCAGCGCCACGTCCAGTCCCATGCGGCGGTACAGCGCCACGATGCCCCGCAGGGACGTGGTCTTGCCCGTGCCCGGCCCGCCGGTGAGCAGCAGCACGCCGCCCTCCGCCGCCATGCGTACCG
>USNH01000063.1 GCA_900556015.1 uncultured Eubacteriales bacterium
AAAATCGCCCTTCCAAATGGAAGGGCGATTTTTCGTTGCGTTTTACTTGCGGGAGAACGGCGCGACGGCGCGCTCCTTCGCTTCGCGGTGCGCGATGGGAGCCATCGTGCGGTGCGGCTTCGGCGTGCGCAGGTTGCGGCGGTTGATGAACTTGGGTGCGACCTGCGGGAACAGCGCGAGGGAGAGCACGTCCTCCTCGCTCTTGGCGAGGTCCTTGTACTCCTCGCGGTACTTGGGAAGCTCGGGCTCCAGAAGGTCGGCGGGGCGGCAGGTGATGACGTCCTCGGGCTTGATGCCGGCCTTGGCGCGGACCTCCTCATTGACCGTGCCGGGCAGCTTGCCGTACTCGCCGCGCAGCATGGCACGGGATTCCTTCGGGAAGTTCTTGTAGCGCTCGCCGAAGATAATGTTCATCACGGCCTGCGTGCCGACGATCTGGCTGGACGGCGTGACCAGCGGGGGATAGCCGAAGTCCTCGCGCACGCGCGGGATCTCAGCGAGCACGTCGTAATACTTGTCCTCCTTGCCCGCCTGCTTGAGCTGGGAGATGAGGTTGGAGAGCATACCGCCGGGCACCTGATAGAGCAGGGTGTTGGTGTCCACCCGCAGGACCTTGGGGTCCAGAATGCCCGCGTCCTGAAGACGCTGGGCCACCTGGCGGAAATGGACGGCGGCATCGGACAGCTTGCCCAGGTCCAGGCCGGTGTCGCGGACGGTTCCCTTCAACGTTGCCACCAGGGACTCGGTGGCGGGCTGGCTGGTGCCGTTGGCCATAGGCGACAGGGCGGTGTCCACGATGTCTACCCCGGCATAGGCCGCCATCAGCAGCGTCATGTCGCCGGTGCCGGAGGTGTTGTGGGTGTGCAGGTGGATGGGGACGGAGATGGTCTCCTTCAGCGCCTTGACCAGGGAGTACGCCTCCATGGGCAGCAGCAGGTTGGCCATATCCTTGATGCAGATGGCATCCGCGCCCATCTCCTCCAGCTCCTTGGCCAGCTTGACGAAATAGGCCTCGTTGTGGATGGGGGAGATGGTATAGCTGAGGGTGGCCTCCACCTGGCCGCCGTACTTCTTGGTGGACTTGATGGCCTGCTCCAGGTTGCGGACATCGTTCAGCGCATCGAAGATGCGGATGATGTCGATGCCGTTTTCGATGGACTTGGCGCAGAACGCATCCACCACGTCGTCGGCGTAGTGCTTGTAGCCCAAAATGTTCTGTCCGCGGAACAGCATTTGCAGCTTGGTGTTCTTCACGTGCTTGCGGATGGTACGCAGGCGCTCCCACGGGTCTTCGTTCAAAAAGCGCATACAGGCATCGAAGGTCGCGCCGCCCCAGCACTCCAGGGAGTAGTAGCCGATGGCGTCCAGCTGCTCCAGGGCGGGCAGCATATCCTCAATGGTCATGCGGGTGGCCGCCTGGGACTGGTGGGCGTCGCGGAGGATGGTATCGGTGATGAGCAGGGGCTTGTTAGACAGAAATTCCATAGTTACCTCCTATTAACCGAACAGAGAGATCAGCACACCGGCGGCGATGGCAGAGCCGATCACGCCTGCCACATTGGGGCCCATGGCGTGCATCAGGAGGAAGTTGCCGGGGTTGGCCTCCTGGCCCACCTTTTGGCTGACGCGGGCCGCCATGGGAACGGCGGACACGCCGGCAGAGCCGATGAGGGGATTGATCTTCTCCTTGAGGAACAGGTTCATGAACTTGGCCAGCAGGACACCGCCGGCAGTGCCGAAGCCGAAGGCCACCACGCCCATGCCCATGATAGCCAGGGTCTTGGGGCTGAGGAAGGTCGTGCCGGTGGCGGTCGCGCCTACGCTGATGCCCAGGAAGATGGTGACGATGTTCATCAGCTCGTTCTGCATGGTCTTGTTCAGACGGTCCAGAACGCCGCACTCCTTGGCCAGGTTGCCCAGCATCAGGCAGGCGATCAGCGGCGCGGCAGAGGGAACGAGCAGCGCCACGAACACCGTGACCACGATGGGGAAGAAGATCTTCTCCCGCTTGCTGACCTCACGCAGGGGCTTCATGACGATCTGACGCTCCTTCTCGGTGGTCAGGGCCTTCATGATGGGCGGCTGGATCACGGGGACGAGGGCCATATAGGAATATGCCGACACGGCGATAGGCCCAAGCAGGGCCGGGGCGAGCATGGCGGTGACGAAGATGGCCGTCGGGCCGTCCGCGCCGCCGATGATGCCCACGGAGCTGGCCTCCGCGCCGGTAAAGCCCAGCAGGCGGCAGCCCACATAAGTCAGGAAGATACCCAGCTGGGCGGCAGCGCCCAGCAGCAAACTCTTGGGATTGGCGATCAGCGGGCCGAAGTCGGTCATCGCGCCCACGCCCATGAAGATGAGGCAGGGGTAGATGCCCAGCTTGATGCCCAGGTACAGCACGTCGATGAGGCCGACGCTGACGGTCACATCACTGAGGGTGATGCCGTAGGAGATGACATACTGCTCCGCGGTGGCCAAAGCGGTGATCTGATTGGACAGCGTGCCCACGGCATCCGCACCGCTGGCGGCGATTTGGGACATCAGCTCGTTGAGAGTATCCGCGCCGAACACGTTCTGGAAAGAAACCATCAGGGCATCCGCATAGGGCTGCAAAACGTCGGCGGACACGCCGCTGGCCAGCATCTCGGACAGGAACTGCGCCGTGATGGGCTCGCCGCCGAACAGATCCCAGTGGACGTGCCCTCCGGCGAACAGGATCTCGTGGAACATCCCCGCGCCGGGCAGGTTCGTCACCAGCATACCGAAGGCGATGGGGACAAGCAGCAGCGGCTCGAACTTCTTCACGATACCCAGGAACAGCAGCACGCACGCGATGACGATCATCACGGCGCACTTCCAGTTATCGCCCTGGAAGAACTGATAAAAGCCGGTGCTGGTCAGGAAATTGACAATAGCTTCCATGTGCGGCCCTCCGGCATCAGCCGATGGTGCACAGCAGCGTGCCGGACTCCACGGCAGCGCCCTTGGTCACGGACACAGAGGCGACAGTGCCGTCACAGGGACACATGATCTCGTTCTCCATCTTCATGGCCTCCAGGATCATCAGCACCTGGCCGCGCTTCACCGCGTCACCGACGGCGACGTTGACGGACAGGATCGTGCCGGGCATGGGAGAGGTCACTTTCTCACCGCCGGCGGCAGGCGCGGCAGCGGCAGAGGGAGCGGGAGCGGCCACGGGAGCGGCGGCAGGCGCACCGGTTATCTCCTCCAGCTCGACCTCGTAGACAGTACCATTGACGTTGACTCTATACTTTTTCATGTTGCGTTCCTCCTCAAACTTTCTTGATGGATACGATACGGATGGCGGAAATGTCTGTCCCCATGTCCTCGGCGATGGCGGCGGAAATGGCGGCCATCATGGGGGGCGTTACGGCGGAGACCGGGGCAGCCGTCTGGGGAATAGCGGCGGGTGCGGATTTGGGCGCGGCAGGCGCGGCAGTGCGGTTGCAGACCCAGCTCATCAGCGTGACCAGCAGGATGATGCACAGAAGTCCCGCAAACACCGTTCCCAGGCCCATCAGGACGACGAACAGGTTGGAATACTCCATAGATTGAAATCCCTCCCATATTAATGTAGATTACCTGTATTGTACCAAACATTTGGTAGTTTTGCAATCCAAAAAACGGCAAAATCTACAAAATTGTAAGAACGCCTAAAAAATTTTCAGCTTAGTTGACGGAATATACAAAGGCCGGGAATACAGAGAAAAGGGGTTCACAGAGGATAGTATTTATGGTATACTGAATTTCTATCCAAAAAGTGAGGAGGCGGCGCGGTGCGGTACGGAAAAGTGGTGCAGGGCCGCTTCCTGTCGCGGCCCAACCGTTTCATCGCCCTGGTGGAGATAAACGGCGCGGAGACGGTGTGCCATGTGAAGAACACCGGGCGCTGCCGGGAGCTGCTGCGGCCCGGCGCGGCGGTATATCTGGAGCGGAGCGAGAACCCGGCTCGCAGGACGGCCTTCGATCTCATCGCCGTGGACAAGGACGGCCTGCTGGTCAACATGGATGCCCAAGCGCCCAACCGGGTGTTCGGCGAGTTCGCCCGGACGTTCGATTCCACGGCGGTGGATGTGAAGCCGGAGTTTGTCTACGGCGCGTCCCGGCTGGACTTCTGTTTGACCACACCGGCGGGACTGCACCTGGTGGAGGTAAAGGGCGTGACGCTGGAGGAAAACGGCCACGCCCGTTTTCCTGATGCCCCCACGGAACGGGGCGTAAAGCATCTGCATGAGCTGATGCGGGCGGTGGCGGAGGGCCACCGGGCCACGGTATTCTTCGTGCTGCAAATGGCGGGAATGACCGACTTCGCACCCAACGACGACACCCATCCCGCCTTTGGCGCGGCGCTGCGGCAGGCGGCGGAGGCCGGGGTACACGTGGCGGCGTATGGCTGCCGTGTCACGCCGGATACACTGGAGCTCGACCGGCCCGTGCCGGTTATTTTGTAGGGGGAGAGAAGCCTATGACGCTGCTGGAGATATTCCTGATCGGCATCGGTCTGAGCATGGACGCCTTCGCCGTGGCTATCTGCAAGGGGCTGGCCATGCCCGACAAGGTGGATAGGAAGGGCGCGCTGCTCCTCGCGCTGTATTTCGGCGTGTTCCAGGCGGTGATGCCCGCGTTGGGCTGGCTGCTGGGCTCGCAGTTCGCCCGGTATGTGACGCAGATGGCGCCCTGGATCGCCTTTGTGCTGCTGGCCTGGATCGGCGGCAGCATGATCCGGGAGAGCCTGTCCAAGGAGGAGAAAGAGGAAGCGGAGATGGGTGCGGTCAGCCACAAGGAGCTGCTGGTGCTGGCGGTGGCCACCAGTATCGACGCGCTGGCGGTGGGCGTGACGTTCTCCATGCTGGAGCTGGCGGTGTCCATCGGCGCGGCGGTGGCGCTTATCGGCTGCACCACGTTCGTCATCTCCCTGGGCGGCGTGTACGTGGGCAACGTGTTCGGCGCGAGGTACAAGGGCAAGGCGGAGTTCGTGGGCGGCGCGATCCTCATCCTCATCGGGGTGAAGATCCTGCTGGAGCACTTTGGCGTACTGTGATATGAAAAAAAGACGGCGTGAGCCGTCTTTTTTATATTACAGGTGGGCCGCCACGTCCATGGTGATGCGGGCGGTGATGCCCCACAGGGGCTTGGGTGTGCCGTGATAGACGGGGACTTCCACATAGCAGGGCCGCCACGGGTAGTCCGGGCGGACACCGGCGTCCTCGTAGGGGAAGCCGGGGATGTCCACACGCTGCTGATAGGTGTAGAGCTCCGGCGGGTGCTCCTTCAGCCAACGCAGCGGCAGCAGCAGCGTGTCCGCTACCTCCGCCGGATCGGGGCGCATGGTCTCCAGCGCGGCGGGGTCAATGACGGCCAGGAAGGGGCGCAGCAGGTTGTGGGCGCGGATGTAGACGAAGTCCATCTCGCCGATGACGGAGATGGCGCTCTCCGGGATACCCAGCTCCTCCCGCGTCTCCCGCAGGGCGCATTGGAGCGGCGTTTCGCCCTGTTCCTTTTTGCCGCCGGGAAAGCAGACCTCGCCGGGCTGGCGGATGGCGGCGGACCGCACCTCGTACAGAAGGCAGGTCTCGCCCTGATGCTCCACCAGCGGCACAAGGACGGCAGAGCCGCCTCGCTGGCCCATCAGGGTGGGCTGGTGGCCGGTGTAGTAGTCGCGCAGGGAGGAGATGTCCATGTCAGTACCCCTTTCGTTGGTAAAAAAGTCCCCCGCCTTTCGGCGGGGGAACGGGTCAAGCCCTGATGGGGTCAGCAGCCGCAGCCACAGCCGCCGTTGTTGCCGCCGCAGCCATTGTTGCACCCGCAGCCGTTGCCGCAGAACAGGAACAGCAGGATGATGGCGATGATGATCCACCAGCAGCAAGA
>USNH01000064.1 GCA_900556015.1 uncultured Eubacteriales bacterium
ATAGTTAACTAGGTGCTGAAAGGGTACTATTAACATGATAACAATGGGCATCGACATAGGTTCGACAACATCAAAATGCGTGCTTGCCGAGGACGGGGAAAAAATACTCGCCAGCGCGCTGCTCGTCGGCGGCATAGGGACGGACAGCCCCGCGCACGCGGTCAAGGCGGCGCTGACTTCCACGGGAGTGGACATTGGCGCTGTGGAGTACACCGTCGCGACCGGGTACGGCAGAGCGCGCTATGACGCCGCCGACGAGACCGCGAGCGAGCTTGTCTGCCACGCGGCGGGGGCGCACCTCGTGTTCCCCGGCGTGAGAACGGTCATCGATATCGGCGGGCAGGACGCGAAGATAATCTCGCTGAGTGAGGCGGGCAAAATGCGCGACTTTCTGATGAATGACAAATGCGCCGCCGGGACCGGGCGCTTTCTCGACGTGATGGCGACAGTGCTGCAGATCCCGACGGATGAGCTGGGCGCTTACGCCGCGCGCGCCGAAACGCCCGCCGAGATTTCAAGCACATGCACCGTGTTTGCCGAGAGCGAGGTCATAAGCCAGCTCGCCAACGGCGCGACGAAGGAGGCGCTCGTCGCGGGGATATGCGAATGCGTCGCGCGGCGCACAGCGGCGCTGGCAAAGCGCAGCGCACTGGCGGGCGAGATATGCATGAGCGGCGGCGTTGCGCGCAACGAGGGCGTGCGCCGTGCGCTGGAAGCGGCACTCGGCCGGAGGATACTTTACAGCCCCATGGCGCAGCTCTTCGGCGCGCTGGGCGCGGCACATCTGGCATACGCCAAAGCACAGCGTGCAAAGGCGCTTTGATTTGTTTATCTATATTTTAAATAGTAGGAGGAGATAACCATGGCAGAAGAAATAAAGACGCATCGTCCGCCGCCCGACCCCAACAGCGCAAAGTACAAGCTGGGGCAGATCGCGGCACACGCATACAGCGACGCCGCCGAGGCGAAAGCCCGCGGTGAGCTTGTGGGCTGGTGCAGCTCCAACTTTCCGGTGGAGATTCCGGAGACGCTGGGGCTGGCGGTCGTGTACCCGGAAAACCAGGCGGCGGGCATCGCCGCGCGCGGCGCAGGCGCAAGAATGTGCGAGGTGAGCGAAGCAGACGGCTATTCCAACGACATCTGCGCTTACGCGCGCATAAGCCTTGCCTACGCGAAGATCAAGGACGCGCCGGAGCAGAACATGCCCCAGCCGGACTTTCTTCTGTGCTGCAACAACATCTGCAACTGCATGATAAAGTGGTACGAAAACCTGTCCCGTGAGCTGAACATCCCGATGATAATGATCGACGTGCCGTTCAACCCCGACTACGATGTGTCCGACGCGGAGCTGGAATACGTCAAGGCACAGTTCTGGGCCGCGATACACCAGCTGGAGGAGCTGACGGGCAAGAAGTGGGATGACGAGAAGTACAAGGAGGTCATGGAGATCTCCGGGCGGACGAGCCGGGCATGGCTCGCCGCGACTGCGACCGCGCGCTACTCCCCCTCCCCGTTCAACGGCTTCGACCTTCTCAACCACATGGCAGTCATGGTGACGGCACGCGGCAAAAAAGAGGCCGCTGAAGCGATGGAGCAGCTGCTGAAGGAATACGAGGAAAACCACGTCAAGGGCGAGAGCACCTTCCGCGCGGAGGAAAAGTACCGCATCATGTTCGAAGGCATCGCGTGCTGGCCGTGGCTGCGCGTGACGAGCACAGGGCTGAAAAGCCGCGGCATAAACATGGTGACGACGATATACGCCGACGCTTTCGGCTTCATCTACAAGGACTTTGACGATATGTGCCGCGCGTACTGCAAGGTGCCGAACGCGATAAACCTCGAACATGCGCGCGACAAGCGCGTGAAGCTGTGCAGAGATAACAGCGTCGAGGGACTGCTGGTGCACACGAACCGCAGCTGCAAGCTGTGGAGCGGCTTCATGTACGAGATGAGCCGTCAGATCGGCAAGGAATGCAACATCCCCGTGGTCAGCTTTGACGGCGACCAGGCCGACCCCCGCAACTTCTCCGAGGCCCAGTACGACACCCGCGTCCAGGGCCTGACGGAGATCATGGAAGCCAACAAGGCTGCGAAAGGAGAGTAAACCATGAACGACATTCTGAACCGTTTTCATGAGATCGCCGTCTCTCCCAAGGCGCAGATGGAGCGCTACCTGGCCGACGGCAAGAAGGTCGTCCTGTGCGGCCCTGTGTATACACCGGAGGAGATCATCCACTCCATGGGCTTCGTCCCCATGGGCGCGTGGGGCGGCGATGTGGCGCTGAACCGCGCCAAGGAATACTGCCCCGCTTTCCTGTGCGCCATCGTCCAGTCCATGCTGGAGCTGGGCATCAACGGCGCGTATGACGGCGCTTCCGCCATCGTCATCCCCTCCCTGTGCGACACCCTGAAGACCGTGGGCGAGAACTGGAAGTACGCTGTGCCGTCCATCCCGTTCATCCCCATGACCTATCCCCAGAACCGCAAGCCCGCCTACGGCGTGGCCTACACCAAGGCCGGGTACGAGCGGGTCATCCGCGACCTGGAGAAGCTGGGCGGCACGTTCTCCGAGGAGAAGCTGCTGGATTCCATCAAGGTCTACAACCGCCACAACGCCGCCATGCGGAAGATCGACGAGGTGCTGGCCAAGCACCCGGAGATCACCGCCACCCAGCGCAGCGACATCTTCAAGAGCGCCTTCTTCATGACCAAGGAGGAGCACACCGAGCTGGTGGAGGCTCTCATCGCCAGGCTGGAGGGACAGACCCCCGCGGCGGAGAAGCTGCCCATCGTCATCAGCGGTATCCTGACGGATGCCCCGGCCCTGAACACCATCCTCGACGAGATGGGCCTGCACATCGTGGCCGATGACGTGGCTGCCCAGTCCCGCCAGTACCGCACCGACGCGCCGGAGCGTGCCGACGCCCTCAACGCCCTGGCGGAGAAGTTCGCCGCCATGGACAACTGCTCCGTGCTGTATAACCAGGATAAGCCCCGCGTCAAATGGATCGTGGACACCGCCAAGGCCCGGAACGCCAAGGGCGTGCTGGTGGTGCTGACCAAGTTCTGCGACCCGGAGGAATTCGACTACGTGATGATCAAGAAGGCCTGCGAGGCCGCCGACCTGCCCCTGACGCTGGTGGAGGTGGACCGTCAGATGGTCCGCTTCGAGCAGGTACGCACCAACCTGGAGACCTTCCGCGATCTGCTGAAAATGTAACCACTTACCAATAACATACATGGAGGAACAACATGAGTGAAGTCAAGCGCCCCCTGGAAGGGGTAAAAGTTCTGGAGCTGGCCACGTTCATCGCCGCCCCCTGCTGCGCCCGTTTCCTGGCCGACCTGGGCGCGGAGGTCATCAAGGTGGAAGCACCCGCCGGTGATCCCCTGCGCTACACCGCCGTCAACGAGGGCCGTCCTCAGGATCAGAAGGAGAACACCTCCTACGACCTGGAGAACGCCGGCAAGACCTGCGTCTGCCTGAACACCAAGACCGAGGCTGGCCGCGCCGCCCTGGAAAAGCTCATCGCCGAGGCGGACATCTTCATCACCAACTGGCGTCAGAACCCCCTGAAGAAGGTGGGGCTGGACTATGATACGCTCCACGCCAAGTATCCCAAGCTGGTCTACGGCTTCGTGTCCGGCTACGGCGAGAAGGGCCCGGACAAGGATCTGCCCGGCTTCGATTTCACCGCCTTCTTCGCCCGCGGCGGCATTTTGGGCACACTGTTTGACAAGGACGCGCTGCCCATGCTGACCATCGCCGGCTTTGGCGATCACCAGGTAGGTATGTACCTGGCCTCCGGCGTGCTGGCGGCCCTGTACCGCGCCCGCGAGACCGGCATCGGCGACCGTGTGGTGGTCTCCCTGTTCCACAGCGCCATTTGGGACGTGTCCCTGCTGCTGCAGGCCAGCCAGTACGGCGACCCCACCACCCAGTATCCTCTGTCCCGCCGCACCCTGCCCAATCCCCTGGTGGTGTGCCACAAGACCAAGGACAACAAGTGGCTTCAGATCGCCATGCCCCAGTACAACCGCCACTATCCCATCTTCATGACCGCCATCGGCCACCCCGAGCTGGCGGACGATCCCCGCTACTTCCCCCAGACCAATCTCCAGGCCAACATCGAGGAGTTCTACGACTTCCTGGTGGCCGAGATGGCGAAGCGCACCCTGGACGAGTGGTGCAAGCTGATGGACGCCAACGACCTGCCCTACGCCGTGGCCCAGACCTGGGATCAGCTGCTGGTGGATAAGCAGGCATGGGCCTCCGGCTGCTTCTACGAGATGGAGTACTCCAACGGCAACAAGCGCACCATGGTCCGTCCTCCCGTCATCTTCGAGGAGACGGAGCTGCCCCCCTACAACCGCGGGCCGTACCTGGGCGAGCAGACCGAGCTGGTGCTGAAGAACCTGGGCTACTCCGACGAGCAGATCGCCGCCATGATCGCTGCCGGCGAGGCAGTGCCCATGGATCCTGCTCTGAAAGACTGACGGCGGGATCTTTTCCGCCGTGTGCGGAGGCTATCGAAAGCGAACACCCTGATGATTTGAGGAAAAGCTGACATAAGGGCGCGGTGCGCTTGAGGAGGCGCGCCGCCCCGCCCGAATATTGAGAGGAGAAAAACTATGAAGATCGCTGCTTACGAAGTGCGTCCCGACGAGAAGCCCGTTATCGAGGGCCTGTGCAAGAAATACGGTATCGAGCTGATCTCCACCCCCGCCAACCTGGATAAGACCACCGCCAATATGGCCGCCGGCTGCGATGGCGTTACCACCCTGGGCCAGTCCGACTACTGCAACGCGGTGCTGGACGAGCTGAAGGGCTACGGCGTCAAGGTGCTGGCCAGCCGCTGCGTGGGCTACAACCATATGAACTGCGACTATGCCCGCTCCCTGGGCTTCCGCCTGTGCAACGGCGCTTACGCCCCCAATGGCGTGGCGGAGTACACCGTCATGGCCATCCTGATGTGCATCCGCAAGTTCAAGAAGCCCTTCAACAACACCAGGATCTTTGTCCTCATCTTTATCTTTTTTTATTTTCTGTGCATCACCGTCGTATATGCTATTATCCAGTCCATTTGTCCAGCTTCCCTTTGATGCCCCATCTGATACTGATTCTTTATCCTCTTTTTTCTTTTTATCATTTCTCTTTTGGGCATTATTCAAATCAGCACCAGTATGCTTATTTAGATAATCAACCCAATTTGCCTTATCATAATCCGTTGTTTTATCCCCCGTGATCAATTGATCAAGGGTTTTCTTATTATCAGACGCAGTTGGTATGTTTACTAATCCATCCTTTGCAGGTGCCGAATACGATGCATAAGCAGAAAATACAGGAACAGCAAGAATCCATGTCATCAATAACATCGTTATCGTCATGCGTAATTTGCTTTTAAATCCTTTTTTCATGATAATCCTCCTTACGCCACGTTACTGTCGCCTTTATACATCATCCGGATTTTTTCCATATCCGTTTCAACAATACGAGATTCCGAGTCCGTCAAATAATCAATTTTTATAAATGCAACCTTCGACTGATTATCAATCAGACATACTTCTCCTTTTCTTTCCTTTTGATCTTCTTCATTGTCAAGATCGCCTCCAAGATCACATACCATATCTATTTGACTTGACGTAAGAGGTGTCGCTTTTGCGAGATACCCTTTATCCTGAAAATCCTGTTTCAGCAAAATGATGGTAGTAGCCTGCTTAACAATACTCTGCGTCTCTTTATATCCATCAAAATCTTTAAGCGCCTGTGTGGCAGCCCAAGGTGAAACATGACGTTTACGATATGTACGATAAGCGTCGTCAATAAACTGCCTTGCCTCCGGATAAAGGAATCCTCGATGCATCTCATCAATTAACATAATCAT
>USNH01000065.1 GCA_900556015.1 uncultured Eubacteriales bacterium
CGTTTTATTCCCTGTATCGCTCGCGGGTCATTGTAATAATGACGAAAAAGACGTTCACAATTTGTTAAAATAATGGAAACTGCTGTTAAGAACTTGACAATTTCTTAGCACGAAGGTATGATGAAAGAACCAATTTGTGAGGAGGTAAATCACACACTATGGAAAAGAAAAGTACAAAGATCGCGTATGGCGTAGCCCTGGCGGTCATCGTCGTGGCGCTGGCCATCGGCAAGATCGCCAACGACGGTTCGGGCTTCATCGCCACCGGCTGGGCTCTGTTCCCCCCTGTGGTCGCTATCGCCCTGGCCCTGATCAGCAAGGAAGTGTATTCCTCTCTGTTCCTGGGCTGCCTGGTCGGTTCTCTGCTGCTGTCCAACTTCTCCCCCTGGGAGACGGTGGTGAACCTGGTTGGCGCTGGTGACAACGGCGGCGTTGGCATGATCAACTCCATCGATGTTTCCATCATCATCTTCCTGGTCATCCTGGGCATCATGGTGGACCTGATGAACAAGGCCGGCGGTTCTGCCGCGTTTGGCCGCTGGGCCACCAAGGCGGTCAAGTCCCGCTGCGGCGCACAGCTGCTGTCCATGCTGCTGGGCGTGCTGATCTTCATCGACGACTACTTCAACTGCCTGACCGTGGGCGCTGTTATGCGTCCCGTCACCGAAAGCCACAACATTTCCCGCGCCAAGCTGGCCTACATCATCGACGCCACTGCCGCGCCCGTGTGTATGCTCGCTCCCGTGTCCTCCTGGGCCGCCGCTGTTGCATCCTACGTGCCCGAAGGCTTCCCCGGCTCTCGTATCTCCATGTTCCTGAGCCAAATTCCCTGGAACTACTACTGCATTCTGACCCTCATCATGATCATCATCATCTCCGTGTTCAACATTGACTACGGCCCGATGCTGACCCATGAGTACAACGCCCAGGTCAAGGACGACCTGTTCACCACCGAGCACCGTCCCTTCGCCGGCGCTGACGACTACGAGGAAGGCGAGAAGCGCTCCTCCGTGGCGGACCTGCTCGTTCCCGTTATCGTTCTGATCGCCCTGTGCGTGGTCGGCCTGATTTGGACCGGCGGTATGTGGGATGCCGAGAGCGACAACTACCACAACTTCATCATGTCCTTCTCCGACGCTTCCGCCGGTCCTGGCCTGTGCCTTGGCTCTATCGTGGCCATCGTGTTCACCTTCATTTACTACTGGCTGCGCGGCCTGATCGGCTTCGAGAAGTCCTTCGAGTCCGTGCCCAACGGCTTCATTCAGATGGTCTCCCCCATCCTGATCCTCTGCTTCGCCTGGACGCTGTGCGGTCTGTGCCGTGACAACGGTCTGCAGGTCGGCACGTTCGTCGAGGGTGTTATGGCCAACACCGGCGACCTGGCCAAGTTCCTGCCCGCCGTGATCTTCATCGTGGCCTGCTTCATCGGCTTCGCCACCGGTACGTCCTGGGGCACGATCGGCATCATGGTCCCCCTGGTCTGCGCCGTGTTTGACTGGACGACCCAGGTTGACCTGCTGTCCATCGGTCTGGCCGCTTCCTGCGCCGGCGGCGTGTGCGGCGACCACCTGTCCCCCATCTCCGACACCACCATCATGGCTTCCGCCGGTGCCCACTGCTACCACCTGAACCATGTCTCCACCCAGATCCCCTACGGTGTCACCGTGGCTGCCGTTTCCTTCGTCAGCTTCCTGATCGCCGGTCTGGTGCAGAACGTGGTGATCTGCATGATCATCGCCATCGCCCTGCTGGTCGTCACCCTGTTCGTCATCAAGGCCATCGTGGCCAAGAAGCACGCCTCCGCCATCGCGGAGATCGCTGCCGCCAACAAGGCACACTTCGCCAACAAATAAGGCGACACATCCCTAATAAAAGGAGAGACTGCCGAAGCAGTCTCTCCTTTTATATGAAAAAAGCTATCCGGGCGGCCCGCCGCCCGGATAGCTGCACTCTCAGAAATGCGTTTCCACGAACTTATTGAACTTCTTCACGTCCATGTCTTCCTTGTAGGTGTTGCGGAAGCGCTTCACCGTCAGGCTGTTGTACTGCACGATGTTGCGGTATTTCAGGAAGCCCACTACCGTGGCCACGCCGCCGCAGGCATAACCCCAGGGCGCGCTCTTGGCGCAGGTATAGATCAGTACCGCCAGCACCAGCGCCGACACGATGATCCCGGCGATCTGCTTCTTGGGATGGATGCGCTGCACGTCCTCCGCCTTAATGACACCCTCGTCCACCATGGCCTTGGCGAACTGCTTCTGCACGCCGAACAGGCTGACGGCGTTCAAAATGCAGGGCGCGACCACGAAAAAGCCGAACAGCGTGTCGATGATGCCGATGATCAGTATTGAAATATCTCCCATTTCCTTACTCTGCCTCCTGTATATGTTTGAAATTGATACGCATATCGCTTCGCGCCGTGGCATACAGCATGTGGCTGTAACACAGCGAAAACTCCACCACGTCGCCGACCTCCAGATGCCGGGGGCAGTCCTCCACGTCCACGATGCAGTGGTCGGACGACCCGCCGATGACCGTCAGTCCCGGCTCACGGGGAATCAGGCTCTCCAGCTCGCCCACATCGGCCCGGCCCAGCGCCAAAATGGCCCGCCGCCGGACGCCCCGATCCTCGTACACCGGCTTGCGCCCGAAGGCGTCGATGGCAAATTCCCCGATGGGATAGGTGGGCTTGTCCTTTACCTCGATGACCTCCGCCCGCAGCGTCAGCGCGTCCATTTGCAAATAGTCCATATCACGGATGCCCCAGTCCACCTGCAAGTCCTTGCCCAGCAGGATGGCCTCGCCGATACGCAGGTGGTCGATGCCCTCCGGCATCGTGCCCCAATGTACCAGCGTGAAGGAACTGGTCGCGCCGCCGGAGGTGACCTCCAGCCTGCGGCCAATACCGTCCTCGACCCGCCGGCGCAGCGCCAGCAGCTCGTGCATCTTCTCCGGCGTGGGCTTGGTCGAGCCGTAGCACGTCAGGTTCACGCCGATGCCGGCCAGGTGTACGTGGGGCAGCTCCCGCTCCACGCGGGCGCACACCTCCACCAGCTCGTCCTTGTCCCAAAAGCCCTCCCGCAGGTCGCCCAGGTCGGCCATGACGATGACCCGGTGGGTCTTGCCCTGACGGGTACACTCCCGCTCCAGCGCCGCCAGCGTGGCCCACTCGCTTTGCAGCGATGTCTCGCACAGCGACACCACGTCGGGCAGCTCCGTCAGCGCCGGGATGCGGATCAGCAGCCACGGGCCGTCCACGCCGGCAGCCCGGCATTTGGCCACCTGCTCCAGTCGGCTGGTGCCCAGCTCCTCCGCGCCGCACTGCCGCAGCGTCCGCGCCACCTCCGGCAGCCCGTCCGCGCCCTTCACCACGCCGCACACCCGGATATGCTGCCGGTGACAGCGGGAGATCACCGCACGAGCGTTGCTCCGCAGCTTTTCCAAATCAAATTCCAGTTGCGGGTACTGCCGCATAGCCTGTGCCTCCTGTATGTGGTAAATACTAAGGGTCATTCTATCATACTTTTCCCCGTTTGTCACACCTTTTCGCAAAAGTGCCGCATAGAATATAGAATAACGGGAGCGCGATGCGCTCCCGTTATTCAGTCCTCGCTGATTTCGATCGTGCCGCCGCCCAGCACCTCCTCGCCGTCGTACAGCACCACCGCCTGCCCGGCGGTGATGGCCCGCTGCGGCTGGTCGAACACCACCCGCAGCCCGCCGTCCGGCATCGGATAGGCGGTGCAGGCCGATTCCGTCTGACTGTACCGCGTCTTGGCGGCGCAGCGCACCGGGCCGCCCGGCGTCTCGCCGCTGATCCAGTTGACATGGCTGGCCCGCAGCGCGGAGGCGTACAGCTCCTCGTCATCCCCCAGCAGAATGGTGTTGTCCTCGCCGTTTTTCCGCAGCACGTACACGTGCTTGCCCGCGGCCACGCCCAGGCCCTTCCGCTGCCCCGCGGTGTAGCAGGGCAGCCCCCGGTGACGGCCCAGCACCCGACCCTCCCTGTCCACAAAGTCACCCGGCGTCAGCACCACGCCCTGCCGCTGCAAAAAGCCCACATAGTCGCCGTCCGGCACGAAGCAGATGTCCTGGCTGTCGCCCTTGTCGGCGTTTTCCAGCCCCGCCTGCCGCGCCTGCTCCCGGATGGCGGGCTTGTCGTAGTCCCCCACCGGCAGCAGCAGGTGGCGCAGCTGGTGCTGGGTCAGCTGGTACAGCACGTAGCTCTGATCCTTCCGCCGCTCCCGGCCACGCAGCAGCCGATACCGCCCCGTGTCCGGGTCAACGTCCACCCGGGCATAGTGCCCCGTGGCGATGTAGTCGTAGCCCAGCGTCAGCGCCCGCTCCAGCAGCGCGCCGAACTTCAGCTCCCGGTTGCAGTCGATACAGGGATTGGGCGTCCTCCCGGCCACATACTCGCTGACGAACCGATCCATCACGCAGTGCTGGAATTTCTCCGTCTCGTTGAACACGTAAAACCGCATCCCCAGCCGGGCGGCAGCCTGCCGTGCGTCCTCCGCGTCATCGGCGGAGCAGCACCGCCCGTCCTCCCCCCGGTACAGCTTCAGCATCGCGCCGTCACAGTCGTAGCCCTGACGCACCAGCAGCGCTGCCGCGGCGGAGCTATCCACCCCGCCGGACATGGCCACCAGCACTCTTTTTTTCTCATTCATGGTCATTTCTCCGCATAATCCCCCGGCAGACAGCCATACTACCGGCGGATGGTATTATTTGGCCGACGGGCGTACCCGTCGGCCATAGGTTCTCATTCATCCAAATGCACCTGACGGTATGCGTGGAACGGCAGTCCGTCCGCCAGCTCCAGCAGCGCCGGCTGGAAGCCTCCCGCATAATCGGCCCGGGGCTCCTCCAGCACCGCGTCCGTCCGCTGATCCGGCAGGGCCAGCGTCACGCACGTCCCCTGCCCCACCTTGCTGTCCAGCAGCAGACGGCCTCCGTGCCGCTCCGCCACCTTCCGCGCCAGCGGCAGGCCCAGCCCCAGCCCGCTGGGGCTTTGCGCCACACGCTGGGGCAGCATATACAGGCGGAACACATCCTCCAGCCGCTCCGGCTCGATGCCGCACCCGGTGTCTGCCACCTGTATCAGCACCTGCTGGTGCTGGCATTGCAGCGTCACCGTC
Source organism: uncultured Eubacteriales bacterium (assembly GCA_900556015.1). The sequence continues at coordinate 5,142 of USNH01000065.1, forward strand.
ACCGTGCCGCCCGCCTCCGTGTATTTCAGCGCGTTGCCCAGCAACTGCCACAGCGCCCGCCGCAGATGCGGTCGATGCACCGCCGCCACGTGGCTTCGCAGGGCGCACTGCACGGACAGCTTCACGCCCTGCAATTCAAACAGCGGCTGCGCCTCCATCACCAGGGAGTTCACCCATTCCACCAGTTCCGTGTTTTGGGTGGGCAAGGGTGCGCTGCTGGCCAGCAGCGGCGCAGCATCCAGCTCGTTGGCCAGCCGCAGCAGACGGAAATATCCCTGCAGCAGCATAGCCGCGTTTTTATCCAGCTCCGGGTCTCGCGCACGCTCCTCCGCCGGAGCAAGCCGCGCCGCCGCCACGTAAATACCGGCCAGCGACAGCCGCACCTGCGTGGCTACGTGCGGCATCATCTCATAGAGAAGCTGTTCTTCTCGCTCTTGGTTGCTCATGAGCTACCCCTTTCACATGATCGTCATCGTCAGCAGCGCATGACCATACGACCGATACGACCGAAACCGTTGATACCGACTTTGATACTCATAAAAACATCTTCCTCTCTGACTGGAATATCCTAAATGTATGGTATGTTTAGAATTATATGCAGTTATTCCGCAAAATGCAAGCCTTTTTTGAAACTTTTTTTCGCTGTCTAAATATTGTGGCTCTCGACGCTCCGCGTCGCAAAATATCGCTCCTCATTTTATATATTTCCCCA
>USNH01000066.1 GCA_900556015.1 uncultured Eubacteriales bacterium
CCCAGGCATGGAGCGTGGAGGCGGAGTCTGCCGAGGTGACGCCGTTGCAGGTGTTGCCGCCGATGGTGCCGGCGTTGCGGATCTGCGGGCCGCCGACCATGTCGACGGCTTCGCCCAGCACATTGATTCTCTCAATGATGATGGGGTCATGGGTGATGTGGGAGAAGGTCGTGAGCGAGCCGATGCGGATATTCTCCTGCTCGTCCATGCAGATGCCGCGGATCTCGTCGACCTTCTGGATGGAGATGAGCTCCTTGCCGGCGCGGCGGCCTTCGCGCATCTGTACGAGCACGTCGGTGCCGCCGGCGATGATCTGCGCTTCCGGATGCTCCAGACGAAGCCGGACGGCTTCTTCCACGCTGTGCGCCTCATAGAGCGCTTTCATATCATACATGTTCTGCTACCTCCCTCAGTCCTGGATCAGACCCGCTTCGGTGAATTTCGCGAAGAGGATATGCGGCGTGATCGGCGCCTGGTCGATGGCGACGCCAGTCGCCTGATAGATGGCGTTGCGGATGGCGGGCGCCGGCGAGCACGCGGGCGGTTCGCCCAGCGCCTTGGTGCCGTAGGCGGACGTCGGCTCGTAGTTTTCCACAAACTCGGCTTCCAGATCCGGATGGTCCATGAAGGTCGAGAGCTTGTAGTCGAGCAGGTTGTTGTTGAGCGGCCGGCCGGTCTTCTCATCGAACAGCAGCTGCTCGGACAGGCCGTAGCCGATGCCCATCGACATGCCGCCGTGGACCTGCGCCTCGGCCAGCGCGGGGTTGATGAGCTTGCCGCAGTCATGGACGTTCACGATGTTCAGGAGCTTGACCTTGCACATCGGGATATCGACCTCGACCTCGGCGAACGTGCAGCCGAAGGAATAGGCGTTGTTGCGGATGGTGTAGGTGGACTCGGCGGTGATGTGCTCACTGTCGGCGGCGTTGTACTGGGCGGTCATGGCCAGCTCCTTCAGGCTCATGAGCACCGTGCCGTCCTGCTTGCGGATGATGTTGCCGTCCACGATGTCCATGTTGTCCACGGCCTGACGGGTCAGCTTGGTGGCGTAGGCCAGGATCTTCTGCCGCAGCAGCGTGGCGGTCTGCCGGATGGAGAAGCCGGCCACGTAGGTCTGACGGCTGGCGTAAGCGCCCAGGCCGGTGGGGGTGACATCGGTATCCTGACAGGAGACCACGCGCACGTCCTTGTAGCTCTTCAGGCCCACGGCCTCGGCGGTCATCTGAGAGTAGGCGGTGTCCGCGCCCTGACCGATCTCCGTCTCGCCGCACTGCATGGTCACTGTGCCGTCCAGGTTCAGCAGCATACGGTTGCTGGAGGTTTCCAAAGAGATGGGATAGACGGCGGTGTTGTACCAAAAGGCCGCCACGCCGATGCCCCGGCGGACGTCGCCGGTGTCGTTGGCGTATTCCTTGACCTTGCGGTCGTAGTCGATGTACTGCTTACCCTTTTCCAAACACTCGCGGAAGGAGTCGTAGTAGTTGGTGTTGCCGGAGAAGCCATCGTGGAAGCCCTTGGGCATGATGTACTTCATGCGGTACTCAAGAGGATCCATGTGTACCGCACGGGCGCACTCGTCGATGTTGGCATCATCGGCAAAGGAGGCCTGGGGCATACCGTAGCCCCGCATCGCGCCGGCGGCGGGCTTGTTGGTGAACACGGTGTAGGCGTCCAGCTCCATGTTGTCGCAGGGGTAGATCTGGGGGAACGAGCCCATGGCCTTGGCCACGATGGAGTGGCCGTGGGAGGCGTAAGAGCCCTGGTTGGAGAAACACTCCACCTTGCGGGCGGCCATAGAGCCATCCGGGCGCAGCCAGCTGATAATGTGGAAGCGGATGGCGTGGCGCACGCGGTTGGACACGAACGTCTCCTCGCGGGAGCAGTCGATGCGGACGCAGCGCCCGCCCACCTGAGTGGTGCACCAGGCACACAGCGGCTCATACAGCGCGTCCTGCTTGTTGCCGAAGCCGCCGCCGATGTAGGGCTTGATGATCTGAATATCCGCCCAGGGACGGCCCAGGGCCTGTCCCACCACGCGGCGGATGATATGGGGGATCTGGGTGGAGGACACCACCACGATGCGGCCATTCTCCTCATAGGCGAAGCAGCCGTGGTTCTCGATGTGGCAGTGCTGCACGGTGGGCGTGTCGTACCAGCCCTCGACCTTGATAAGGCCCGGCTCTTGAATGGCGGCCTGATAGTCGCCCTTCCTCATGTCGGTGTGCTTGAGGATGTTGTTGGGGTAATTCTCGTGGAGCTGGGGCGCGCCGTCCTCCATGGCCTTCTGCACGTCCAGCACGAAGGGCAGCTCGTCATACTCTACCTTCAGCGCCCGAACGCCCTGCATGGCGGACACCTCATCCTCGGCGATGACCACCGCCACATCGTCGCCGTAGTACCGCACGTGGCGGTTCAGCAGGTGACGGTCGGCCACGTCCTGATGGCCGGGGTCCATGGACCAGGGATGGCCTGCCGTGGGGAAGCAGTGCTCCGGCACATCGAAGCAGGTCAGCACCTTGACCACACCGGGGATGGCCTCCGCCGCCGACTTGTCAATGGACTTGACGAAGCCGTGGGCGATGGTCGAATGCTTGATGCGGACGTACAGCGCCCCTGCGGGCATACGGTCCTCGTAGTATTTTGTCCGCCCGGTGGCCTTGTCAAAGGCGTCCACGCGGATCTCGCTCTTTCCCACCTTACTCATAGTAGGCAGCCTCCTGTTGCAAAACTTGGAAATGTCGTCTATATTTTTTGCTAATGATACATATTCACGAAAATTATAGCACGGGACAGGGGAAATGTACAGCGAAAGCGTGATTTTATTTTCGGAATAACGATACGGCGAAGCTTGACGGGGCATACTGAAGCTGATACACTGAAACGGAAAGGAAGGTGGCGGCATTGGAGGAGCTGCGTATCGGGTGTGTCGTTATGGCGGCGGGCTGCGGCAGCCGCTTCGGACGGAATAAGCTGGAGGCGGAGGTGGGCGGCAAAACGCTGCTGTGCCGGGCGCTGGAGGCCGTGCCGTCCCGGTCGTTCTGCCGGGTGACGGTGGTGACGCAGTATGACGAGGCCGCCGCGCTGGCGGAATCGTTCGGCTTTGACGTGGTGCGGAACGACCACCCGGAGGAGGGACTGAGCCGCACGGTGCATTTGGGCACGGAGGCCCTGGCGGACTGCGACGCCATTTTGTACCAGGTGGCGGATCAGCCGCTTTTGCGGCGGGAAAGCATCGCCGGGGAGGTGTCGTTTTTCCGCCAGCACCCGGAGTATATCGTGGCCTTGGGCCACGGCGGCGTGCGGGGCAACCCCTGCATCTTTCCCAGGCGGTTTTTCCGGGAGCTGATGGCCCTGACCGGCGACACCGGCGGCAGCGCCGTCATACGGCAATACCCCGGAGAGATGCTGCTGTACGAAGTGCCCGCGGCGGAGCTCCACGACGTGGACACGGTGGAGGCGCTGGCGGCGGCGGAAAAGAAAACACTGCTGTAACAAGACCCGTGGAACGCCCAAAGGGCGTTCCACGGGTCTTACGTATTGCGCTGCTGGCAGGGTGGTCATGCGTCCTCCTGCGCCGGCGGCGCGGCTCTTTCGGACAGGAATTCCTGTATGTAGGACTGGTAGGTGTCCACTTCACCGCCCCTGCCGAAGCTCTGCCACAGCGACAGCGCGTCCTGGTAGGGATAGACGGGGCGCAGCTGCCGGGCGTAATTGCACCAGCCGTCCAGATACGTCCAGTCGTCCGTCAGGCTGACGGCATCGAAGATCAGGTACGCCCGCCCGTTGGCGGCGTGACGCGGCCAGGACCACACGGCGGTGACGGTTTCCCGGGTGGACGCGCCGAAGAAGCCCTGCGTGGTGGTGGAGGTCTGCTCCAGCCGGGAGAACGGCGCTGCCAGCGGCTGGCCGCCCCTGTCGCATAGCACCCGCCCGCCGCAATAGCCGCCCCGCGTCCAATCCTGGGGCGTGGAATACCAAATGGGCCACGCCTCGATGCCCTGGGTGAAGTCGGTCATCGCGTCGCCGTTGACAGTGACATACTGGATAAACATCACCCGCTGGGGCGCTTCGTCCAGCACCACCGCCACGTGGGTCGCGGTACACACCGGCACGTCGTAGATGCGGTAGGTGTAGAGGTACGAGCCGTCGCTCTGCTTCTTCGCGCTGTCATATTTCCAGTTGCTGGGGAGCGCATCGTCGTACCACTTGTCGGTGGTCACTTCCCGGTAGGTGTTCTTGCCCCACTTTGTGTCCTCCTGTACGTAGACCTCCGCCGCGCCGTCCAGCGCCGCCACCTCGCCGGCGGTCAAGTCATTGAGGACGGCCTCCGGGAAGCCCAGCTCCAGCAGCTCCTGCCGGATGGCCGTATCCTGGGGCGCGTCCTTGCGGGCCTGCCAGTCCGTGGGATAGCGCTGGCCCAGGAACGCGGCCAGCAGGACGGATGCCAGCAGCAGCCCCAGGCTGCCCCACAGCACTGCCCAGCCCGGCAGGCGCACCGGCGCTGCCGTGATGACGTAGCCGGTGTCCGCCAGGGAGCGGGACAGCTTTGCCATGTTCCGCAGCAGGACGATATAGATGACCAGCAGCGGCACGACCAGCAGCCAGCCCTCCAGCCCGATATAGGCCAGAGGCAGCAGCAGGCCGTACAGCACCGCCATCGCCCCGGCGGCGGGCGCGGCGGGCTTCTCCGCCCCTGCGCTGCGGGACACGCCCATCATGCCCCGCCACAGGCAGATATACAGCGCCAGCGTTACCAGCGAGGTGCAGTAGGCCAGGGTTTTGTCCAGCTCCACCGGCAGGGACAGCAGCACGTAGGCCGTCCCTCGGAGGAGCAGCGCCGCCAGCGACAGCCTGTAGCACCAGCCCAGGGGCGCATTCTCCCGCCGCAGGGTGCGGAAGCCCAGCACCAGCAGCACCGCGCCCAACGCGGGCAGGAGGTAGTCCAGATACAGGAGGTTCAGTGTGATGGTGGTCAGGCCCATGCCCCATAGGATCTGACTCATGGCCGTCTGCCACGGGTTCACCGCGCTGTCAGACGGCGGCGGCAGCGCGGCGGCGTCCTCGCGGAGCAGCTCGTCAAAGCGCAGGTCGTCAGTCATCCAGCTCACCCCCTAACTTTTGACGCAACCCCTGCCGCAGGCGGTACAGCCGCCCCTCCACCGCCCGCTCCGTCAGGCCCAGCTCGGCGGCCATTTGGGCGGTGGACTGGCAGTAGTAGTATTTTCGATAGAAAAGATCGCGCTCCTGCACCGGCAGCGCCGCGATGACGGCACGCAGCCGGGAGCGCCGCTCCCGGTGCAGCAGCTCCTCCTCAGCGCTGTGGCCGTGGGCGTCGCTGTCCTCCAGCGGTGTGTCGGATTGGCGCTGCCCGCGGGCGCGGTTCAGCGCGGCGTTGCGGCTCAGAGCTGTCAGCCAGCTGTTCAGACTGCCCTTTTCGCTGTCAAAGCCCGCCGCGTTCTGCCATATCCGCAGGGAGATGTCGGCGAAGCACTCCTCCCGATCCCGTTCATCCGTCAGGATGGGCCGCAGGATGTAGCGGATCAGCGGCCCGAATCGCCGCAGCAGCGCTTGCAGCGCCGCTTCATCGCCGCCGGCGATGCGTTCCATCGTCTGTCTGTCGTCCACGCGATCCCTCCTCTCCTGCGGTTTTCTACTGTATCATACACCGTTCCGTGGGAAATCCCACGGAAAATCTTGCCGTGTAAAGAAGCGCCCCGTTTGGGGCGCTTCCGAGCATGTCGATAAACCCTCTCTACGTGGTTAGCTGTTCCTTTACGCAGGGGGAGCTCGAGGGGGCAAAGCCCGCCTCGAATCAGATCAA
>USNH01000067.1 GCA_900556015.1 uncultured Eubacteriales bacterium
GTATTATACCCCATCGCCGGGAAAAAAGCAAGGAATATTTTCCTGCCGACAGGGTGGGACGGGCATAAACGCAAAAAATTGAAGAAAAGGGGTTGACAAGCGCCCCTCTCGCGCATATAATAAGCATCAGATTAGAAAACAAACTTTTGCTTAGGAGGTGAGCCTGTGACCCAGCGAGAGCGCCAGCTGCTGGAGTGGATCCGCGAAAACCCCATGATCTCCCAGCAGGAGCTGGCGGAAAAGGCGGGCATCACCCGTTCCAGCGCCGCCGTGCATATCTCCAACCTGATGAAGAAGGGCTACATCGCCGGGCGGGGCTATCTGCTCCGGGAGGAGAAGTACATCGTGGTGGTGGGCGGCGTGAACATGGACATCGGCGCGGTCAGCGCCGACCGGCTGGTGGCGCGGGATTCCAATCCGGGCCGCGTGACCACGTCCCTGGGCGGCGTGGGCCGCAACATCGCCCACAATCTGTGCCTGCTGGGTGAACAAACCGCTATGGTCACGGTGCTGGGGCAGGACGCCTTTGCCCAGTCCGTGCAGGAGAACGCGGCGGACATCGGGCTGGATCTGCACCACAGCGCCACCATCCCCGGCGGGCGCACCGGCACGTATCTGTTCATTGACGACTGCGACGGCGACATGGCGCTGGCCGTCAACGATATGTCCATCTACGACCACATGACGCCGGAGTTCCTGCGCCAGCGGCTGGATTTCATCAACCACGCCGGGCTGGTGGTGGTGGAGACGAACCTGCCGGAATCATCGCTGCACTGGCTGTGTGAGCACTGCACCGCCCCCATGCTGGCCGACCCGGTGTCCACCATCAAAGCGCCGAAGCTGAAGCCGGTGCTGGGCCGCCTGACGGCCCTGAAGCCCAACCGCATGGAGGCGGAGCTGCTCAGCGGCGTGCCCATCCGCTGCGACGCGGACGCGGCGCTGGCGGCGCAGAAGCTGCTGGAGACGGGCTTGCGGCAGGTTTACATTTCCCTGGGCGCGGACGGCCTGTACGCCGCCGACCGGGAGGGGCACACCGCCCGTGTGGCCTGTCCCAAGGTACAGGTGGCCAACGCCACCGGCGGCGGCGACGCTATGGCGGCGGCGCTGGCGGCGGGCATCGCACGGGGCTGGCCGCTGGAGGAATGTGCCCGTTTGGCTGCCGGCGCGGGCGCGCTGGCCTGCACCGCCGAGACCACCATCCACCCCGGCATGAGCTGGGAGAATATAGAATACATACTCAACAAGGAGGAACAGTGATATGAACCGCTATTTGGACGTTGCCCCTGAGGTACAGGAGGCTATCAAGGCCGGTAAGCCTGTGGTGGCGCTGGAGAGCACCATCATCAGCCACGGTATGCCCTATCCGCAGAACGTGGAGACGGCGCTGCACGTGGAGAAGATCATCCGTGAGCATGGCGCTGTGCCCGCCACCATCGCCATCATCGGCGGGCGGCTGAAGGCCGGATTGACGGCGGAGGAGATCGACTATTTGGGCAAGACCGGCGCGGGCGTCACCAAGGCCAGCCGCCGCGACCTGCCCATCCTGGTGGCGGAGAAGCGGGACGGCGCCACCACCGTGACCACCACCATGATGATCGCCGCCATGGCGGGCATCGAGGTATTCGCCACCGGCGGCATCGGCGGCGTACACCGTGGCGCGGAGACCACCATGGACATCTCCGCCGACCTGGAGGAGCTGGCCCAAACCCCGGTGATGGTGGTGTGCGCCGGTGCGAAGTCCATTTTGGACCTGGGCCTGACGCTGGAGTATCTGGAGACCCACGGCGTGCCCGTCATCGGCTATCAGACCGAGGAGTTGCCCGCGTTCTACACCCGCAAGTCCGGCTTCGGCGTGGACTACCGGCTGGACACCCCTGCCCAGCTGGCCGAGGCGTTCCACGTCAAGCGCGAGCTGGGGCTGCGGGGCGGTATGCTGGTCACGAACCCCATCCCTGAGGAGTATTCCATGGACGCGGACGTGATCAACAAGGCTATCGATGAGGCGGTGGAGGAGGCCAAGGAGCAGGGCATCCACGGCAAGGCCACCACGCCGTTCCTGCTGGCGAAGATCAAGGACATCACCGGCGGCGACAGCCTGGCTGCCAACATCCAGCTGGTCTACAACAACGCCAAGCTGGCGGCGGACACCGCCTGCGAGCTGGCCAAGCTGCGGAAGGCCGACTGACGGTGGCGGCGCTGTTGTCTGACCCCGCCGGGCTGCTGGCCGTCTATTTGGCCGCCATCAACCTGGCCACGTTCGCCGTCTACGGCGCGGACAAGCGCCGCGCCCGGAGGGGAAAGTGGCGCGTGCCGGAGAAGACACTGTTCCTGCTGCCCCTGCTGGGTGGCAGTGTCGGCGCGCTGCTGGGTATGCGGATGTTTCACCACAAGACGAAGCACTGGTATTTCGTGTGGGGCATCCCTGCCATACTGCTGGCGCAGTTCGCACTGGCGGTGTGGCTGCTGACAAAGTAAGGAGGACACCATGGAGATACGGAAGGCGACAGAGGCCGACATCCCCGCCGTGACGGCTATCTATGACGCGCTGCTGGACCGGGAGGAGCAGGGCTTGCTCACCACCGGCTGGACGCGGGGCGTGTACCCAACGGAGCAGACGGCGCGGGATTCCCTGGCGGCGGGTACGCTGTATGTGCTGGAGGACGGCGGACGGGTGACTGCCGCCGCCAAGATAGACCAGTCGCAGATGGCGCAGTATACCAAATGTCATTGGCAGCACGACGCGCCGCCGGAGCAGGTGCTGGTGCTCCACACGCTGGTGGTCGATCCGGCGGTGAAGGGAAAGGGGTACGGCACGGCCTTCGTGGCGTTTTACGAGAGGCTGGCCCGCGACACGGGCCGCCCGTACCTGCGTATCGACACCAACGCCCGCAACACTCCGGCCCGCGCCCTGTATCGCAAACTGAGCTATACCGAGGCGGGCATCGTGGCCGGTACGTTCAACGGTATCCCCGGCGTGCAGCTGGTCTGCTTGGAAAAGAAAGTATAACTGTTGCAAAAGCAACTTTTATTTCCTGCGAAACGGCGTATACTACACCCAAAGAAATAGACAAAGGAGTTGGTAGTATGGCGATCATCCATGCCAATGAGACGAGCTTCAAGGAGCACGTGCTGGACGCGAAGGGCACGGTGCTGGTGGACTTTTGGGCCAGCTGGTGCGGCCCGTGCCGTATGCTTGCCCCGGTGCTGGAGGAGGTGGCCGCCGCCCGTCCCGATGTGCCGGTGGTCAAGGTGGACGTGGACGAGAACATGGCCCTGGCGGCAGCGTTCCAGATCGAGAGCATCCCCACGCTGCTGGTGTTCCGCGATGGGCAGCCGGTGCACAAAAGCGTCGGCTTTATCTCCCGGGCGGAGATCGAACAACTGATAAACTGAAGGAAAGCCCCGGCCAGTGGCCGGGGCTTTCCTTCGTAGAGGGGTAGTATGGAAAAGAAATGGTGTCGGCATCAGGCCTGCACACGGTTCTCCCGTGTCCAGGTGGTCATGTCCAGCCGGGGATAGCGCTTACGCAGCTCCGGCATCTCGCCCCGCAGGTCGCCCAAAGCGGCGATGCGGTTGATGACCGCCAGGTCGGCGGCGGGCATGGTGTGGGCGCAGTCGCTGCCGCAGGACGCGCAGTGGTAGGTGCGGGACTCCTCGTTGAAAACGACGGTGCTGCTGCCGCAGACGGCGCAGCGGTTCATCTTGGAAATCAAAGCCATAAGTATTTACCTCCATATCGTTGCTTTGTTTGGTTGTCCTTATCATAGCACAGAAATGGCAAGTTGTAAAACGCATAATTGTACTTGCAAGTATGAGGAAAAGTATGATAAGATAGAGGGGAAGAAGGAGGTGGCATCATGAGCGTGTCCAAATATCAGATGTTCGTCAAGACGGTGGAGTGCGGCAGCTTTTCCAAGGCGGCGGAGGCGCTGAACTTCACCCAGTCCGGCGTGAGCCACGCGGTGCAGTCGCTGGAGGACGAGCTGGGCGTGACGCTGCTGAGCCGCAACCGGGGCGGCGTGGTGCTGACGGCGGACGGACGCGCCCTGCTGCCCAAGATCGAGCGGCTGTGTGCCGCCCACCGGGCGCTGATGCAGTCGGCGGCGGACCTGAAGGGCATGGACGCGGGCCTTGTGAAGGTGGCCACATTTTCCAGCGTGTCCGCCCAGTGGCTGCCGTCTATTCTCAAGAGCTTCGGTGAGCTGTATCCCAATATTGAGTTCGAGGTGGTCACCGGCGATTTTTACGGGCAGAGCGAGGAGTGGATCTTGCAGGGCAAGGTGGACTGCGGCTTTTTGCGGCTGCCGTCGGCCAAGCGGCTGCAAACGTACCCGCTGTACCGGGACGAGCTGGTGGTGGTGACGCCCTGCGGCCATCCGCTGTCCGGGAACGACACGTTTCCCCTGCAGGCGTTGGCCTCTGAGCCGTTTATCCGGCTGGAGGAGGGCGACGACTACGAGATCACGGCGGCGCTGGACAGGATGGACGTGCGGCCCAACGTCCGCTACACCGCTCGGGAGGATCGCACCATGCTGGCCATGGTGTCCAAGGGCCTGGGCATCAGCCTGCTGCCGGAGCTGATGGTGCGCCACAGTCCGTACCCGGTGGCGGTGTGCCACGCGCCGGAGCGGTTCTACCGCAACATCGGCATCGGCGTGAAGGACAAGGGGGCGCTGTCCGCGTCCACGCGGCGGTTCGTGGACTACGTCCGTCGCTGGGTGGCGGAGAATGGGGAAAAATGACAGTTTCCGCCGTCTGCCCCCTTGACAACGGCGGGCGCACCGGCTATAATGCTTGGCAGTGGGCCGGTGGCCTGACAAGTAAATACTGGTCCGAGGATGCTGTGTGGCTGTCGCCGCAACGACCGAATGTGGTCAGGCGGCAGTTTTGAAAGGAACGGGGAACGAAACCCCACGCGAACGGCACTGTGGGCGCAAGGATGCACCGAAGCAGCGAGAGCTGTGTGACGAAAGTCAGCCATTGGGACGCGAGTCCTGAGAAGGTAGGCGGCAGACGGGGAGCGGAAGCTCCGCGGCGCGAGGCAGGAGACTTACATGGAGGAGGGCCGACAACAGCGGGCGCTCTCTCCGTGTGTGATATGGACAAGGCAGGAGTACGCGCTGATGTTTCCGATGGTGGAAATATCGGTGCTTTTTTCTTGCCGCACTCGCTGGTTTTCCGTTTTGGCGGATGACCGGCCTTTTTTTCGTGTTGCGCGGGGAACGCGCAGCACCCTTACATCAGTCAAGCCATGACGGTCTGGACGGAGACCGTCAGCTTTCCATAAGGGTGGGAGAGGCCAAGCCGGCCTCTCCCACCTCCTCTTCACGGCAGCAAGGCCGAAAGGCGCTCACATATACAGAGAAAATCACAAGGAGGAACAAGAAGATGAAGAAACGGATCGTTTCGCTCTTCCTGGCACTGGTCATGGCGCTGAGCCTGATCCCCACCACCGTGTGGGCCGAGGCGGCCAGCGGCAGCGAAAACCGCGGCAAGGTCCACGTCATCGTGGAGAACACCACGTACAGCGTGGCAGAGGACGGCGCGCCCTGGGACGGTACGCTGGTGGACGCGTGGGTCGCCTTGCAGGCTGACTCTACCGTGATGAACTGCGTCAAGCGTGCGTTGGATTTGCAGGAACTTTGCTCTACCGGCGCGGACAGCGGCTATATCAGCGAGATCAATGGCTTAAGAGCAGGAGATGGCGGCCGCAGCAGCGGCTGGATGGGCACGCTGAACGACTGGTTCACTAGCAAAGGCTTCAGTGAATTTACTGTTGCAAACGGAACGCTGGAAGC
>USNH01000068.1 GCA_900556015.1 uncultured Eubacteriales bacterium
CTACGAGCGCACGCTCGCCTACCTCATCGAGGAGTATGCCGGCGCGCTGCCGACGTGGATGGCGCCCGAGCAGGTGCGCTTCCTGCCCATCACCGACCGCGCCGCCGACTACTGCGCCGAGGCCGCCAAGGCGCTGCGTAAGCAGGGCTTCCGCGTGGAGGTGGACAGCCGCAACGAGAAGATCGGCAAGAAGATCCGTGAGGCCACCCTGGAGAAGATCCCCTATATGCTGGTGGTGGGCGACCGTGATATGGAGAGCGGCACGGTGTCCGTCCGCACCCGCAAGGGCGAGGATATGGGCGCGATGACGCTGGATGCGTTCTCTGCCATGCTCCGCAAGGTCGTGGACGAGAAGCAGAAGATCTGACAATACAAACCGCACACAGCCCATGCCTTGGCATGGGCTGTGTGCTCCGCAGAAAGGAGAAGCACCATGCCTGTTTTGAGCGGCCTGAAGCCGGAAAGCGTATTTTCCTATTTCGAGAAGCTGTGCGCCGTGCCCCACGGCAGCGGCAACACGCAGATCATCAGCGACCTGTGCGTGTCGTTTGCCCGGGAGCTGGGCCTCAAGTGCCGGCAGGAGGACTGCGGCAACGTGGTCATCTGGAAGAACGGCTCTGCCGGCTATGAAAACGCCGCGCCCATCATCCTGCAGGGTCATATCGACATGGTCTGCGCCAAGACCGACGATTGCACCAAGGACATGACCCGGGAGGGCCTGGACCTGCGTACCGACGGTCAGTGGGTGTGGGCAGACAAAACATCCCTGGGCGGCGACAACGGCATCGCCGTGGCCATGATCCTGGCGGTGCTGGCGGACGATGATCTGCCCCATCCCCCCATCGAGGCGGTGTTCACCGTGGATGAGGAGGTGGGCATGGACGGCGCGGCGGCGCTGGACTGCTCCGACCTGAAGGGCCGCCGCCTGCTGAATTTGGACTCCGAGCAGGAGGGCGTGTTCACCGTGTCCTGCGCCGGCGGTATGCGTATGGACTGCGTGCTGCCCGCCGAGCAAACGGCGGTGTCCGGCGGGGATTGCTTCGCCCTGACCATTTCCGGCCTGCAAGGCGGCCACTCCGGCGGGGACATCCACCTGGGCCGCGGCTCGGCCAACCAGCTGATGGCCCGCGTGCTTTACAGCGCCCTGGAGCGCTTCCCCGGCCTGCGGCTGGCCGCGCTGCAAGGCGGTCAATTTGACAACGTGATCTGTTCCCGCTGCGAAGCGGCGGTGGTGCTGCCCCGGGGCGGCGCGGACTTTGCTGCCTTTGTCCGGGAGTTTGACGGTATCCTGAAAAACGAGTACGCCGTCACCGACCCCGGCGTGTCGCTGGAATGTGCCCCGGTGCAGGTGTCCGACGCGGTGAGTGAGGCGGATACCGTGAAGCTGCTCCGCACGCTGCTGGCCCTGCCCCAGGGTGTGGAGGCCATGGATACGGATTTCCCCGGCCTGGTGCAGACATCCCTGAACATGGGCGTGGTGATGTTGACGAGCGGCGGGCTGCACGTCACGTTCTCCGTCCGCTCCTCGGTGGCCTCCCGGAAGGAAATGCTGGCCCAGCGCGTCCGGGCCATCACGGAGATGGCCGGCGGCACGGTGTCGGAGCGGGGCGTTTATCCCGGCTGGCAGTACGACAGAAATTCCCAGTTCCGGCCTATGGTGCTGGCGGCCTACAAGGACATGACGGGCCGGAACGGCGTGGTGGAGGCCACTCACGGCGGACTGGAGTGCGGGCTGCTGATGGAGAAAATTTCGGGGGTGGATGCAGTGTCCATGGGACCGGACATTCTCGACATTCACTCGGTGCGGGAACGGCTGGATGTGGCGTCTACGGCGCGGGTGTATGACACGCTGTGCGAGGTGCTGCGGAGAAGCAAATAACGCGGAAAACCCAGGAACGGCGCGGCTTTTGCCGCGCCGTTCTGGGTTTTATTGCCGCGGCGCGCTTTGCGCTTGAAAACGATCGTGCGGGTTTTGGAAAATTCGGGGGCGGGCTTGCAAAAATGCAGGATTTGCTTGCAAAAGTTGCATTTTTGACGGGAGAACTTGCAGGATAACGATTTATCACTGTAAATACAAAAAACGCGAAAAGTGCGTGTCTTTTGGAAAAACTGCTTATCTGCAAAATAATTTATCAGAAAATGAGGCGAAACGATGGAAGGCATAAGAAACCGCGATAAATTTTTTTGAATTTTTCGTATTTAGATGTTGCAAAATGAAAACTGCTGCGCTATAATAGCACCATCGTAAACCGCCGGGAACGGCGGGGAGGGCCTTGAAAGAACCTTTAAAAAACCTGGAAAGACATTATAAAGAACCGGGGAAAGACTTATAAAGACCCTTGAAACATCCTTGAAAGACTTTATAAAAACCAGTAAAAGCGAGGAGTAAGATCATGAAAAAGTTTTTAGCACTTGTTTTGGCGCTGGTCATGGCGCTGAGCTTGGCCGCCTGCGGCGGTGACAAGAATGCCGACAACGGCGACGGCGGCAGCACCGCGACCAAGCAGCTGCGCTTCGTCACCGGCGGCGAGTCCGGCACGTATTACGGCTTCGGCTCTGTGATCGCCACCCACGCCACCAACAACGCCGGCGTGAACGTGGTGGCCCTGTCCAGCGACGGCTCTAAGGCCAACGTGTTCTCCCTGGAGGAGAACGAGGCGGAGCTGGGCTTCTGCCAGTCCGACGTGATGGCCTACGCCTATAACGGCACGAACATCTTCGCCGACTCCGGCAAGGTGGACTGCTTCTCCGTGCTGGCCGCCCTCTACACCGAGCAGGTGCAGATCGTGACCACCAACCCCGACATCAAGTCCGTGGCTGACCTGGAGGGCAAGAGCGTGTCCGTGGGTGCGCCCGCCTCCGGCGTGTACTTCAACGCTGTGGACATCCTGAGCGCTTACGGCATCGGTGATCTGGACGCCGACGGCAAGTTCACCAAGATCAACGCCACCTATCAGTCCTTCAGCGACAGCGCCGACGCCCTGAAGAACGGTCAGATCGACGCGGCCTTCATCGTGGCCGGTGCGCCCACCACCGCTGTGGCCGACCTGGCTGCCACCAAGAGCGTGAACCTGGTGTCCCTGGACGACGAGCACATCGCGAAGCTGCTGGAGTCCTCCCCCTACTACACCAAGTGTGTCATCCCCGCTGAGACCTACGGCATGGCCGGCGATGTGACCACCGTGGGCGTGGGCGCTGTGGTGCTGGTGCGTGACGATGTGTCCGAGGACGCTGTGTACGCCCTGTGCGCCGACATCTTCGACAACGCCGCCTCTCTTGTTGACACCCACGCCAAGTACGGCGAGATCAGCCTGGATTACGGCGCGTCCATGACGGCTGTGCCCTACCACGCCGGTGCTGCCAAGTACTTCGCCGAGAAGGGCTTCACCGTTCCCACCAAGTAAGCAAAGCACAAAGTTTCATCGGGACTACGGCGGGTCTTGCCCGCCGTAGTCCGTGTCGTATCCCGGTCCGCTAACGGCCTGTTAAGCGTGCCGATAGACCATCCTGTTATGCCGAGGAGCACCCCAAGGGGGGCTTGCTTTGCGGCGCACAGTGGCGTGGAAATCCGTGATCCCGGCGCAGCAGGTCTGCGCGGAAGCAAAGGGATCAAGCGTTTTGGAAACGGATTGCCGCGCCAGTGTGAGCACTGGCTCGCAATGACGGCTTTTTAGATAGCCTGCTGCTTATGGCGGGGCAAATGATAGTTTTGGAGAGTGTAGAGAGTTATGAGTCTGTTTAAGAAAAAACCCGATACCGCTCCCGCGGTAGACCCCCACGCCGATGCCGATCTGGACGAGGTCATGCGTAAGTATGACCGGGAGTCCAACACCCGCATCTGGACCGGCTGGCGCAAGACCGTCATTAAGGTCTTCATGGCGCTGTTCGCCGTGTACTGCATCGTGATGACGCTGTTTTCCACCGCCATGCCCGAGGTGCGCCTGCCGCTGTTTTTGGGCTTTATCGTCATCGCGGGCTTTTTGAGTTTCCCTGCGCGAAAGGGGCATGTTCACCCGGATCACATGCCCTGGTACGACCTGGCGCTGATGGCGGTGGGTGCGGCCTGCTTCCTGTACTTCGCGCTCAACGCGCTGCCCATCATTCAGTCCGCCGGACGCATCGCGCCGTATCAGGTGGCCATCGGCATCGTGGGACTGCTGATCCTGATGGAGCTGTGCCGCCGCTGCGTGGGCGTGCCCATTTTGGTGGTGGCCGGTGTGCTGCTGGTGTATACGTTCATCAACAAGCTGGGCTTCAACCCGGATTTCTATCAGGTGCTGCGTAAGATCATCTATCAGCTGTTCTTCACCACCTCCGGCGTGATCGGCACGCCGGTGAATGTGTGCTACACCTACATCGTTCTGTTCATCATTTTCGGCGCGTTTCTGGAGCGCACCGGCATCGCCAATTTCTTCATCAGCTTCGCCAACCGGCTGGCCGGTTGGTCCAGCGGCGGCCCGGCTAAGGTGGCGGTCATCTCCTCCGCTCTGTGCGGCATGGTGTCCGGCTCCTCCGTGGGCAACACCGTGACCACCGGCTCGTTCACCATCCCCATGATGAAGAAGACCGGCTACAAGCCTGAGTTCGCCGGGGCGGTGGAGGCCGCTGCCTCCACCGGCGGTCAGATCATGCCCCCCATCATGGGCGCTGCCGCCTTCCTGATGGCGGAGTATATGGGCATCCCCTACGCCAAGGTGGCTGTGAAGGCCATTCTGCCCGCCATCCTGTACTTCACCGGCATTTTCATCGCCGTCCATCTGGAGGCGAAGAAGCTGGGCCTGAAGGGTATCTCCCGGGACGAGCTGCCCAAGTGGAAGCTGCTGGCCCGCGACTGCTATCTCATCATCCCTCTGATCCTGCTGGTGTGGCTGGTGTCCTCCGGCAGCAAGACCATGTCCCACTCCGCGGCCTATTCCATCTTGGCTGCCATCGCGGTGGGCGCGGTGAACTTCTTCATGATGGCCAAGCGCGGCGACGAGAAGCCGGCCATGGGGACCGGCGCGGCGCTGGGCGATGCCGGTAAGCGCACGTTCTTCTCCGCTGTGGACGCGCTGGAGGGCGGTGCGAAGGGCTCTATCACCGTGGCGGTGGCCTGCGCCATGGCGGGCATCATCGCCGGGTGCATCACTGTGACCGGCCTGGCCTCCATCCTCATCAACGCCATCGTGCAGCTGGCGGGCAACGCCACCATCATCGGCCTGGTGCTGACCATGCTGTGCTGCATCGTGCTGGGCATGGGTGTGCCCACCACCGCCAACTACTGCATCATGGCCTCCACCTGCGCTCCCATCCTGATCCAGCTGGGCTTCCCTGTGGTGGCCGCCCACTTCTTCGTGTTCTACTTCGGCATTGTGGCGGACATCACGCCGCCTGTGGCCCTGGCGGCCTACGCCGGTTCGGCCATCGCCAAGTCCGACCCCATGAAGACCGGCGTGAACGCCACCAAGCTGGCCATCGCCGCGTTTATCGTGCCGTACATCTTCGCGTACAGCCCGGCGCTGCTGTTTGAGAACATCAGCGGCTGGTGGGAGGTGGCGCAGATCTGCATCAGCGCGCTGCTGGGCATCTTCGCCATCGCGGCATCCCTGAACGGCTTCCTGTATAAGAAGGTTCATCCCGTGCTGCGTATCGTGCTGGCCATCGGCGGCCTGGGCATGATGATCCCCGGCACGCTCACCGATGTGGTGGGCCTGGTGCTGGTGCTGGCCG
>USNH01000069.1 GCA_900556015.1 uncultured Eubacteriales bacterium
CGGCGACAAGGGCACGCCCATCGTCTACATCCAGGGCTATTTTGATAACTATACCAACGAGTGATCATCTCCCATACTCTCCCCCCAAAAAAGCAGGAAGGGCGGCGCATCGCGCCGCCCTTCAGGCTGTCGAAAAAAGCCTGTCATTGCGAACCAGTCCGCAGACTGGCGTGGCAATCCGTTCTCAAAACACATAATTTTTGCGCTTTAGCATAGATTTGCAGCTAAAAGATTACGGATTCCCACGCCAGTGACATCGGTCACTGGCTCGGAATGACAGGGTATGGATACTGCGCGGAAGGGCGGCGCATCGCGCCGCCCTTCCCGCTTTTTCTCAATCCAGGTAGTCTTTCACAATGATGTCCTCGTAATACGCTTCGCCGTCCACCGGCACGTCGAACTCCAGCCCGTTCACGAACTCCCACGCCCGGGTGCAGAACAGGGGCAGATCCAGCGAGATGTCCCGCGTCTCGCCCTCGAGCGGCGTCAGATACAGGCTGATGCTCTGCTCCACGCCGTTCGGGCCGTACAGCCCCTTGTCGTTGTCCAGCACATCGATCACGTTCACGGCGCTGTCCACGTCCGCGTAGATCAGATGCACCAGCTCCTTGGCCTGCTGGGCCGTCAGCGCCGCGTATGCACCGTCCCGGTAGCGGGAGATATACCCGCCGGTGATGGCGTCCGCGCCGCCGTGCCGTTCCAGCCATTGCAGTCTCGTCAGCCCCAGCAGGTTATCGCGGCTGTTGGCCAGCTCCGTCATCAGCCGGTACACGTCCGTCCCGGCAGTCACCACCGCGTTATAGTTCCGCCGCAGCTCCGTGCCGTCTTGCAGCGTGTACGTCAGCCGCAGGTAGCGGACCACCAGATCCCCGTCGCCTTCCAACGGCTCACTGGTAGTGTCGGGGTAGGTGTCCGGCGTGATGCCCGCGTCATGCTGGGCCAAAATGGCCCGGTGCAGCGCCACCACCGTCTCAATGGTCTCCAGGTCGTCGGCGGTGAGATCCGCCACGCCTGTGCAGCGCACCTCGGTCACATCACCTGCGTCCGGCACGCGGTGCTGATAGCCGGTAAAGTCCAGCTTCACGCACACCGTCACCGCCGCCAGCACCAGCACCATGGCCGCCGTCTCCAGCCACCAGCGCTTGTTGAAGATGCGGAACTTCTTTTGCAGCAGCATCTGCGCCGCGAAGAAGCAGATCACACCCAGGATCACCTGGCAGATGAGCAGCTGCGTCAAATTGCTGTTATACAGCACCGCGTAGTGCAGGAACAATCCCAAGCCCCAGCCGCCGCACAGACCGATGATCCACCGGGCGATGGGCCGCAGCCAGCGGAAGGCCATGGCGTCGCCGGCGCTCTCGCTGGGCCGCTTCTGATACAGCCACCACACCAGCGCCAGCAGCGCCAGCCCCACCACGGCATAGATGGCGCAGGTGGTGTAGGCCGTCGGAGAAAGATGTATGACCCGCCAGCCCTCCTCCAGATACTCCGGGGACACCCGGCCATCCGCGGTGATCCAGTAGCTGGTGTCATCTCCGATGGCCGTCCAGATACGGCCCACCGGCGTCAGCCACATCACCGCCTTCGCCGGTCCGGTCGTGTAATAGCCGTAGTAGAAGATGTTGGCCATGGCCTGCACCACCGCATGGAGCAATATGGCGAGGGTGTTCACCGCGCCGTACAGCACCGGGATGGCCAGCAACCAGCCGGTGGCCATGGCGCACAGGGAGGCCAGCGCGAAGAAGAACAGCTCCATCAGCTCCGTCAGCAGCAGCCACGCGCCCAGTATGGCCCAGTCCACGTAGCTCCGCCCGGCGCAGCAGGCCGCGCTGAGCAGGAAAATGAATACGTTGCCCACTGTCAGCATTCCCAGTCCGGCGATGCTGTGGCTCAGGAACTGCTCCGTCCGGGTGACGGGCAGCGCGTGCAGCAGACCAACGGCACGGGTGGTCATCAGATACGACCACACCGCCATAGCCGTCAGGCAGCCGAAGAGCAGCGCCATGACGATAGAGCCGAACAGCGCGTTATAGATGGTGTTGTGTATCTCGCCCTGTATTTGCTCTGCGCTGACCATCCACCGGCCCGCCTGCAAAATGGGCAGAGGCAGGATCATGACCCACACGGCCACGTACAGAAACAGCAGCGGCCAGTAGCGCTTTACATCGCTGCGCAGCAGCGCCCTGTTACAGAAGGATGTCTTTCGCGGCATACTCCACACCTCCCAGCTCATAAATGAATATCTCCTCCAGCGTCAGCGGAATGGACTCCAGCAGCACCGGCTCGGTGATCTGCATCCGGCGCAGAATCTCCTGGCTGCTGCCCCGGACGATATAGGTATACACCCGGCCCACATGACTGCGGTGCAGGATGTTCAGCTCCGCCGGCAGCACCGGCTCGGTAACGCCCTGATAGGCCACCTGCAATTTCACCGTGTTGTCCTGCAAATCGCTGAGACTGCGCTCCAGCAGCACCTTTCCGTGGTTCAGGATGCCCACATGGTCGCACACGTCCTCCAGCTCCCGCAGGTTGTGGCTGGACACCAGCACCGTCGTGCCCCGCTCCGCCACGTCGCCCAGCAGCAGCGACCACACCTGCCGCCGCATCACCGGGTCGAGACCGTCCACCGGCTCGTCCAGGATGAGATACTCCGGCATACAGCACACCGTCAGCCAAAAGGCCGCCTGCTTCTGCATACCCTTGCTCATCCGCCGCAGCATCATCTTCTCGTCCAGCGGAAATACCTGCTTCAGCTTCTCGTACCGCTCCCAGCTGAAGGCGGGGTAGATACCGGCGTAGAATTTCGCCATTTCCTTAATGCCCGCCTGGGGGAAATAGTACCAGTCATCACCGATGACGGCCATGCGCCGCTTGGCCTCCGTGTTCTCATACACCGGCTGGCTGTCCAGCAGCACCTCGCCGCTGTCCTGCCGGTAAATGCCCGCTAAATGGCGGATGATGGTGGACTTGCCTGCACCGTTTGGGCCTACCAGTCCGTATACCGCCCCCTTGGGCACGGTCATGGTCAGCCCGTCCAGCGCCCGGAAGCCGTCAAACGTCTTGACTGCGTTTTTTACCTCAAGCATGGTCGTTTCCTCCTTCCCACAAAGCCTCCAGCGATTGCTGCGTGTAGCCCAGCGCCTTCAGCTCCTCCAGCAGCGGCTTCAGCTGCTCCGTCAGCTCCCGGATGCGCTGGGCCTGCCCGCTGTCTGTCCCCGCCACGAAGCTGCCCCTGCCGCTGACGGAGTAGACGTAGCCCTCTGTCTCCAGCTCACCGTAGGCCCGCTGGATGGTGTTGGGGTTGATGGCCAGCTGTGTGGCCAAGGCGCGTACCGAGGGCAGCTTCTCCCCCGGCGCAAGCAGCCCCGTCAGCATCATCCGCCGCAGACTGTCCTTCACCTGCAAATACAGCGGCCTTGCATCCCGGTGATCCAGCACCACCATATCGCATCACTCCTTTCCAAGGTGTACCAAGTGTATTATGCGTATTAGTACACTTAATATATCATGACAGTGCATCTCTGTCAAGGAAAATTTTTCTTTTCAACAGACCCGTTCGGTAGTATAATAACCAAAATATCTTTCCCAAGGGGGGTTCTTCTATGCGTATCACCGTCAAAGTCGGCACGTCCACCCTGGCCCACGCCACCGGGCGGCTGAATATCCAGCGGATGGAGGCGCTGTGCAAGGTGCTCAGTGACCTGAAAAACGCCGGCAACGAGATCATTTTGGTGTCCTCCGGCGCGATCGGCATGGGCGTGGGCAAGCTGAATCTGCCCGGGCGGCCCAAGGATATGCCCACCAAGCAGGCCGCTGCCGCCGTGGGCCAGTGCGAGCTGATGTATACCTACGACAAGTTGTTCAACGAGTATAACCACACCGTGGCTCAGGTGCTGCTCACCGGCGAGGATGTCCGCAGCGAGCAGCGCAGCCGCAATATGCGGAACACCATCTTCCGCCTGCTGGAGCTGGGGGCGCTGCCGGTCATCAACGAAAACGACACCGTGGCCACCGACGAGGTGGGCGTGGACAACACCATCGGCGAGAACGATACCTTGTCCGCCATCGTGGCGGCGGCGGTGCACGCCGACCTGCTGATCCTGCTCAGTGACATTGACGGGCTGTATGACGGCGACCCCCACCGCGACCCCGCCGCCAGGCTCATCCCCACCGTGGAGCACCTGGACGAGAGCATCATGGCCCTGGGCGGCGGCAGCGGCAGCACTTTGGGCACAGGCGGCATGGCCACCAAGCTGAAGGCGGCCCGCATCGTCACCGAGGCCGGGTGCGAAATGGTCATCGCCAACGGCGCAAAGCCCGCCCTGCTCTACGACATCGTGGCGGGCAAGCCCGTGGGCACTCGATTTTTGGCAAAGGAGGCGTGAGAAATGACCACGCTGGAGCTGTGTAAAAAGACCCGCGCTGCCAGGGCCTCCCTGGCGTCCGCCGACCGTGCGGCCAAGGATGCGCTGCTGCTGTCCATGGCGGACAGCCTGCTGGCCGCCGCGCCGGAAATTTTAGAAGCCAACGCACAGGATATGGCCGCCGCCCGGGGACATATCACCGACGTAATGCTGGACAGGCTGTATTTGGACGAAAAGCGGCTGGCCGCCATGGCCGACGGCGTCCGCGCCATCGCCGCCCTGCCGGATCACACGGGCCGGGTGCTGGCGGAGGTGCGCCGCCCCAACGGCCTTGTTATTCAAAAGGTGCAAGTCCCCCTGGGGCTGGTGGCCATCATCTATGAGAGCCGCCCCAACGTCACCTCCGACGCGGCGGCGCTGGCCCTGAAATCCGGCAACACCTGCATCCTCCGCAGCGGCAAGGAGGCCCACCGCACCGCCTGCGCCATCGTGGCCGCCCTAAAGCGCGGCGTGGCCGCCGCCGGCGGCGACCCGGATATTCTGAACATCGTGGAGGACACCACCCACCAGTCCACCGCTGACATCATGACCGCCAAGGGCGTGGTGGATCTGCTGATCCCCCGAGGCGGCGCGGGGCTGATCCGCGCCTGCGTGGCTGGGGCGACCGTCCCCTGCATCGAGACCGGCACGGGCATCTGCCACGTCTATGTGGACGCGGATGCCGACCTGGACAAGGCGCTGGACATCGTGGAAAACGCCAAGGCCAGCCGTCCCTCTGTCTGCAACGCCGAGGAGGTGCTGCTGGTACACAGCGCCGTGGCTGCTGCGTTCCTGCCCCGCCTGCAAAGGCGGCTGGTGACAGACCGCGCCGCTGCGGACAAGACCCCGGTGGAGCTGCGGCTGGACCGCCGCGCCGCCGCCATCATTCCCGGAAAACCCGCCGGGGAGAATGACTTTGATACAGAGTTTTTGGATTACATTTTAGCCATTCGTGTGGTGGACAGCGTGGATGAGGCTGTGGCCCACATCGCCGCCCACTCCACCGGCCACAGCGACGCTATTATCACGGAAAACGCCGCTGCGGCGGAGATATTCGTCGCCGGGGTGGACAGCGCCGCCGTCTACGTCAACGCCTCCACCCGCTTCACCGATGGCGGAGAGTTCGGTTTGGGCTGCGAAATGGGCATTTCCACGCAGAAATTACACGCACGCGGGCCGATAGGGCTGGATGAACTGAGCACGTATAAATATGTTGTTCGGGGCAGCGGACAAATTCGCTGATCCGAACAAGGGGCAGCGGACAGATTCGTTGATTAAAGTTGCGATTTTTTCCGCGAAATGTGT
>USNH01000070.1 GCA_900556015.1 uncultured Eubacteriales bacterium
TACCGAAAGGTTTTCCTTCTTTTTGTTCCGCAGACAGCGCCGCGTCACGCGGCGCTGTCTGCATACAAAGACGCTGCGCGCCGCCTGTACAGAGGGGGAAAGCACTTCCGGCGGTTTTTGAAAGAAAATCGACAGCGTGACAAATATTTTTCATTTACCCCCTACCATTCCACCGGATTGTATGGTACAATAGGTACAACTTACCCAAGGGTACAAGGGAAAGGACACCCATCATGGAACAGAACCCCATTCTCCACAGCACTCTTTCGCTGGATAGCGACATCCCGCTGTACGCCCAGCTCGTGGGCATCATCAAACGGAACATCTCCACCGGCGTACTGGCCGTGGGCGCGCTGCTGCCCAGCGAGGCCGAGCTGTGCCGGTGTCTGAACATCAGCCGCAACACCGTGCGCCAGGCCATCGGTGAGCTGGAGGACGAGGGTCTGGTGGTTCGCAAGCGCGGACGCGGCACGTTCGTGGCCGACCCCGCCACCAACCGCCGCGGCGTGCGCTACTCCTTTACCACCGAGGTCTCCTCCCTGGGCAAGATCCCCTCCTCCACGCTGGTGGACTTCGCCGTGGAGACGCCCAGCAGCGTGGTGTGCGAGAAGATGGAGCTGCGGGAGGGCACGCCGGTCTACTGCTTCACCCGTGTCCGCAACGTGGACGGCGAGCCGCTGATCCTGGAGACCAGCTACTACCCCCAGTACATCTATCCCAACCTGACCCGGGATATGCTCCAGACCCACAGCTTTTACAGCCTGCTCTACCACGTGGGCATCGTCCCCTTTGCAGCCGACGAGAGCTACGAGGCCGTCATCCTGGACAGCGAACGCGCCGCCCTGCTGGGCGTTGAGCCGGGAAGCTGCGCCTTCTTCCATCAGCGCCTGACCCGTACGGAGGATGGCCGCATCTACGAGTACACCCGCAGCTATATCCGCGGCGACCGGGTGCGTTTGGACGTACATATGCAAAAGAGCGGCATGAGCTTCGTCCGCACCATCGACTGAGACAGAAAAAAGAACGCCCCACCGGGGCGTTCTTTTTTGCTGTTTACAGCGCCGCCGCGCCGATGATGCCCGCCTCGTTGCCCAGCCGGGCACACTGGATCACCGGCGGCTGGCGCAGCCGCCCGCCGAAGCAATGATCCGCCACATACTCCCGCACCGGGCCCAGCAGCGCCTCACCCTGACGGCTGATGCCGCCGCCGACGAGCACCATCTCCGGCCCGAGGATGTTCACCAGGTCGGTGATGCCCGCCGCCACATACACGCAGTACTGCGCCACCACGGCCCTGGCCGCCGCATCGCCCTGCGATGCCGCGTCGAACACGTCCTTGCCCGTGAGCTTCTCGCCGTATCCGGCCAGCAGCGAGGCCGGGTCGGCCTGCGCCGCCCGCTTGCCCTGCCGGATCAGCGCCGTGGCGGAGGCATACGCCTCCCAGCAGCCGTTCCGCCCGCAGGTACACGGCTCGCCGTCCAGCACCAGCAGCGCGTGGCCAACCTCCGCGCCTGTGCCGCCTACGCCGCTGATGATCCTCCCGTCCTGGATGATGCCGCCGCCCACGCCTGTGCCCAGCGTTATCAGCACCATGCTCCGGCAGCCCACGGCAGCGCCCGCCACCGTCTCCGCCAGCGCGGCGCAGTTGGCGTCGTTGCTCAGATGGCAAGGCAGGCCGAAATGCTCTGTCATCATGGCGCACACCGGCACGTTGAACCAGCCCAGGTTATACGCCCGGGCCACCACGCCGTTTTCGCCGTCGCACGTACCCGGCGACCCGATGCCGATGGACGCGCAGTGCGCCGCCGTGATGCCGGCCTTTTCCATAGCCAGCTCCACGGCGCGGCACATATCCGCCACCACCTGCTCCGCAGGCCGCTGTGCGCCGGTGGGCAGGCTGGCCTCCGCCACGATCTCATACTCCTCGTTCACCACGCCCACGGCGATGTTGGTGCCGCCCAGATCAATGCCGATACGGTACATACTCCCGTCTCCTTTGCAGTAAAAATAGAAAACGGGGCGGGCTCTCCGCCCGCCCCAGGTCACATTTTGTCAGATATGGGTCACAAAGTCCGTGTTCACCGGCACAGTGCGCCCGATGTCGGAGGACTTGATGCTGCCGAAGATGGCCCGCATGGTGGTCAGCGCCTCCTTGCCGGAGACCTCCGGGTCGCGGTTGTGCTCCAGCGCGTCCACAAACTCGTCGATGACGCCGGAGGTGTTGGGAATGCTGTCGAAGTTGTAGCTGGTGCGGTTGCCCTCCATGTCGGTGACGATGATGGGGGCGGTGGGCTCGCTGTAAATCAGCATCAGGCCCTTCGTGCCGTACAGCACCGTGGACTGGCAGCCCTTGCCGTATACCGTCCAGCTGGCCGCCAGTGTGCCCAGCGCACCGCCGGACATCTTCAGGATGCACAGCGCGTTGTCGTCCACGCTGATGAGCTTGCCGTCGTTGTCACGCTTGTTCAGTGTCACCACCTTGGCGGTGGTCTCGATGACCTTCTGTCCCAGCAGGTACTGGATCAGGTCCACCTTGTGGATGCCCATGTCGGACAGCGCGCCCATGGCCGCCTTGTTCTTATCGAAGAACCAGGCGTCGCGGTCGGGCGACCAGCCCTCCGGGCCGGAGTTGCCCAGCACGGTGCGGAACGTGATGATGTCGCCGATGATGCCGGCGTCCAGCAGCTTCTTGGCCTTGCGGTGTACCGGGTCGAACCGCATATTGTGGCCGATCATCAGGTGCTTGCCGTTGCGCTCCGCCGCGGCCACCATGCTCTCGCACTCCGCCAGCGTCACCGCCATGGGCTTTTCGCACAGCACGTGCTTGCCTGCGTACAGCGCCGCCGTGCAGATCTCCGCATGGCTTCGGTTCTCCACGCAGATGGACACCGCGTCGAGCTCCGGCTCGTCGATGAGCTGATAGAAGCTGTCGAATACCTTGCCGCCGTACTTGGCGGCCATCTCCTCGGCCCGGGCCTTATTCTTGTCGTAATACGCCACGACCTGCGCGTTGGGGTTGGCTGCATACTCAGGAAGATGGCGCAGCTGTGCGATCTTGCCGCAGCCGATGATGCCGACTCGGATCATAAAAGCGTACCTCCTCAAAATCCTCAAATCACCTGCCGCTCTCCGCCGCGGCATATCTTTACGGTACTATTCTAACAAATTTGCGCCCGCTTGAAAAGCCCTTTTTGGCGTACTTTGCAAATTTTTTCACAAAATCCGGGCCGCCACCGTCAGCGCGCAGCCGTTTTTCTCCGTATAGTCCAGCGCCACGCCCTCCGGCAGCGCCAGGCGGCTCAGTGCCAGCAGCGGCCCTTTGCCCGTCAGCTTGAACAGCGCCTCCTTGGCCGTCCAGATCTCCCAGAACCGGCGGCAGTCGCCGTCATCGCCGGGCCGGATGCAGGCCATCTCTGCCTCAGAGCACACCCGGCGCATGAACTTCTCTTGGGCGGAGCGCACCATCTCCACGTCCACGCCCACCGGCACGTCCGCCGTGACGCACACGGCCCACGCCCCGGAATGGCTGACGGACACATACGTCCCCGCCGCCGTCACGGTGGGCTTGCCCAGCTCGTCCCAGGTCAGGGGCACGTCCGCCTCGCCGCAGCCCAGCTTTGCCGCCAGCATCCGCCGCGCCAGCAGCTCCCCGGCCACGGTGCGCTTTCTGTCGTCCTCCCCGGCTATATCCGCCACGCGGCGGCGGCGCGTCTCGTCCATCATAGCCGTCACGCGGTGCGCCTCGCCATCGTCCAACTGCCGGATGTCATACCACTGCAATTCCATATCCCGTGCCTCCCGTGTCTGTTTTTCGCTATTGTAGCACATTTTGCCGCAAATCGCCACCCCTTTTTAGCACCCCCTTGCAATTTGTCCGAAAATGTCGTACACTGGTCTTGTTTGCTCAGGAGGTTTAACCCTATGGTCACTATCGTTCCCGTTACCACCCGCGCCCAGCTGCGCCGGTTTGTGGATTACCCCAACGAATTGTATAAGGACGTGCCCCAGTTCGTCCCCGCCACCTATGATGACGACCTGTCCGACTGGGACAGGCGCAAGAACCCGGCCTTCGATTACTGCGATGCCCGCTGCTGGCTGGCGGAGCGGGACGGCGAGACCGTGGGGCGCATCGGCGCGATCCACTCCCGCAAGGCCAACGACAAGTGGGGCACGAACCGTTTGCGGTTCACCCAGGTGGATTTCATCGACGACCCGGAGGTGTCCGCCGCCCTGTTTGCCGCCGTGGAGGACTGGGCCCGGGAGCTGGGCTGCACCGCCGTCCACGGCCCGCTGGGCTTCACCGACATGGACCGGGAGGGTATGCTGGTGGAAGGCTTCGACCGCCGCAGCTGCTTCTTCACCTACTACAACTATCCCTACTACATCGACCACATGGCCGCCCTGGGCTACGTGAAGGATGTGGACTGGATCGAGCGGCTGATCACCGTCCCCACCGACGAGGCCACCATCAAGCGTTGGGAGAAGCTGTCCGACTTTGTTCTCAAGCGCCACCACCTACACATCCACGAGGCCAAGAACCGCCTGTCCTACCTGCCGCTGCTCAAGCCCTTCTTTGAGCTGGTAAATGTGGCCTACGCACCGCTGTACGGCACGGTGGAGCTCACCGACCGGCAGATCAAGAAGTATTCCAGCAAGTTCGCGCCTCTCATCAACCCCCATACCACCTGCTTCGTCATGGACGAGCAGAACAACATGGTGGCCTTCGGCGTGGGCGCGCCCAGTCTGGCCGCCGCGCTGCAAAAGCACCGTGGCCGCCTGATGCCCACCGGCTGGATCGACGTGCTGAAGTCGTTCCGCAAAAACGACACGGTGGATCTGCTGCTCATCGCCGTCCACCCGGACTATCAGAAGATGGGCGTCAACGCCGTCATCCTCAGCAAGACCATGAAGGGCTGCCACAAGCTGGGCATCCGGCAGGCGGAGACCGGCCCGATGCTGGAGCTGAACGACAAGGTGCAGTCCCAGTGGAAGAGTTTTCAAACGGAGCAGCACAAGCGCCGCCGCTGCTTCATCAAGGAGCTGTAAAACGCGCACCCCGCCTTGCTATTTCGTAGGGTGCGATGCCCTCATTGCTCCGCCGCGCCCGCAGGCGCGGAACACTCCCGTTCCCCTTCTGTATGGGCGGACGACTCTGTCCGCCCCTACGAAAACGCCGAAATCCGCGTATCACATCCGCTTTTCCGCCCAGTCGCTGAGCTGCTCCAGAATGGGCAGCAGGCGGCGGCAGTCCTCGCCCCGGCTCTTTACCAATACCTTCAGATTGTGATAGTCCGTGGGCAGCCGGAAAACGTCCAGGATCCGTGCATCGGGCATATCCTTGCCCAGACGGGCGAACAGCTCCTCCCGCCGCCGGCCGACGGCCTGATCCAGCGCCGCCTCCGACTCCGGGTCAAAGGCGGGCCAGCCCATCTCCTCCAGCACACGGGCCGCATCCCGGTCCGTCGGAGCCGACAGCAGCTGCTCCCGGCGCTCCGGGGTCAGCAGCCGAGTCTCCCAGCTGTGGATACAGGCGCTGAGATACAGATATTCCGTATCATGATACTTCTTGGTCAAAGGGCAGCCCCCTCTCAGTCAAACAGAATGGCGGCGACCTCGCCGGACATCTCCTGCCGCAGCTGCCGCAGGAGTGTGAAGCCGTCCATGCCGGGCAGCATGGCGTCCAGCACCAGCAGG
>USNH01000071.1 GCA_900556015.1 uncultured Eubacteriales bacterium
GGATCTATTGCTCAACCAATGCTATACCTTCAAAACGGACAGACATCACCTGATCTTCATGTCCGTGCAGGAGGAGCAGGACGATTGGGAAAAGCCGTACGCCTATATCATGTACATAGACATCGGGCCTATCACCCGCTATATCGTGACGCTGAACTGGGCGTTCTTTGGGGTGCTGCTGGCGATCTCCTCCGTCATGTGCCTGCTGGGCTTCCGCTTCGGTCGTGATATTGAGAAGGAGGCGGAGCGGCAGCAGACCTTCTTCCAGAATGCCTCCCACGAGCTGAAAACGCCGCTGATGGCGATACAGGGCTATGCGGAGGGCATACAGGCGGGCGTGATGGACACAGGCAGCGCGGCGGAGGTGATCCTGGAGGAGAGCGACCGCATGACGGAGCTGGTGGAGGAGCTCCTGGACATCTCGAAAATCGATATGGGGCGGCAGCAGCTTGCCCTTTCCGAGATGGATGTTCGGGAGCTGCTCTACGACAGCATACGCGCCGTGGAGCCGGCAGCCGCCGGCGGCATCGCAATCGTGCCGGATTTCCCCGAGGAGCCCGTTATGGTCAGCTGCGATGATACCCGGCTGCGCAGAGCGGTCACCAATATCCTGTCCAACGGCGTGCGCTATGCCCGCAGCGAGCTGCGCCTGACCTGCCGCGCGGACAGGCGGCAGGTGACGATACGCATACAGGACGACGGGGACGGCATCGCCGAAGCGGACCTGCCGCACGTCTTCGACCGCTTTTACATGGGCAAAAGCGGAAAATCCGGCATCGGCCTTGCCCTGACGAAGGAGATCATTCACCTGCATAAAGGGACGATCCGCGCTTACAACGGGGACACCGGCGCTGTTTTCGAGATATCCTTTCCAATGAGCAGATAAGAAGATCACCGCGCCGCCTTCGAGCGTCCCTCTTGCAAAAAGGACGGGCCTGGAAAGAGTCTTTGCTGGTGCTGGGCGGAGAGTTTCCCGTGATTTCCTCTTGTGCCCACATTGTCAGAATGGAGTACATCTATGGACTGCAAAGCAAAAAAATATCTGCATATTTATGACTGGAACTACTGGTGGGGCTATTACCGCTGCGGCAAGGACTGGGAACCTTTCCATGCGGCGGAGTTTTCTCTTTCCGAGGACGAGGCGGGAAAGGCGCCCTTTTTCCACTTTGATTTCCATAACCTCCCTGCCCTTCACCAGACCATTCTGGACGGTGAGTTTGTGGAGCCGGATAACCCGGATCATCCGCACTTTCTGGAGCAGGCAAGGCGGCTCAGAAGCGGTGAACAGGACTGGTTCGTCGGGGCGCTGTACTATCCGCTTTTTTCGCCGGAGATGCATTTCTGCAACGCCTCCGTCCGGAGCGGCGTCCCGCTGACACAGCTGCTTTCCCCGTCTGTACCGCCCTATTACGGGGTGATCTTTCTCCGGGAGGAGCGCCCCCTCACTCCGGAGGTGCTGACGCATTGGGCGGAGACACTGTCCCAACCCCTGTTCGGCCAGCCGTTTTCCTGTACGCTTGCACAAGTCCCCAGCCGACAGGAGGCAATGGAGCAGTTTGAGAATGAGATGCGGCTGATGCGATGAACGAGCGCCAGCCGCGCTGCCCGGCGGCAGATGCAAGGCCCCCAACGCCCTGCGGTTGCAGAATTACTTACAACGGAGAATATGCATGACATTTGAAATTCACAGCAATATCACAAATCGATCTATGACCGTAGCTGCCCGCGCGATGCGCAAGGTGCTGCGGCGAAAGAGAAGCATTATGTGGGCCATCTTCGGCTGGAGCGTCTTTTTATTCAACGCATTGCTGCTGATCCCATTCGATGGAGAGCCTTTTGCGCTTGATGTCAGAACGGTGACTTCCCTGCTGGTAGAGGTGATGCTGCTGTCCGTTCTGCTGTTTCAGGATCGATTCAATGGCATGATCGCCCGCAAAAACGCGCTGGCGGGCACAAAGGAATATCATGTCGCATTCGGCGAGGATTCCTATACCGTCGTTACGGCGGCCACCACCTCCACATTCCGCTATGAACTGATCGACGCACTGGCTGAGTCGCAGGACTACATCATCCTTCTGATGAAGAAACGCTATGCGCAGCCTCTGGACAAGCGTACTCTTACCGGCGGGACGGTGGAGGAATTCAAACGATTTCTTGAGGAGAAGACCGGAAAGACATTCCGGCGTGTGAAATGAACGAATTTTCTATTACGCCCTTTCGCGGGCCGCATTTGCTTCTGCTTTTGCTTACGGCAGCGGCGGTGCTGCTCATATTCTTGCTGCTGCGCGGAAAACCGGAGGCACGTCGCTCCCGGTTTCTGATCGGCGTGTGCTTTTTTAATCTCGCGCTGTTTGCCGGCTACAAACTCTCACTGTCCATGGACGCAGCGTATATCCGTGCGTACTATCCCAATGGCTTCAACATTTTCAATGAGCTGCCGCTGCACCTGTGCAACATCAATCTGTTCCTGATCCCGCTGGGCGTGTGGAAGAGAAACCGCTCGATCATGGGCTTTTCATTCTTTGTAGCGCCCCTTGGCGCACTGATGGCGCTGCTCTTCCCGGAGCCTCTGTTCTCCGGCTTTTCGCTGTTCCTGCCGCGAATTTTTGGCTACTATGTGACCCACGCAATCCTTGTTGTCTGCGGCCTGAGTCTGGCGACGCTGGGCTTTTACCGCCCCGACCCCAAGGATATCCCGCGGATCCTCAAGACCTTTGGCCTGCTTGCCGTAGGCGCTCATCTTATCAATCTCCTGTTACGCCTCACGCTCTGCCCGGAGGCGAACTACTTCTTCACCTACGGCGCGGAGATCGGCGTGCTCAAGCTGTTTTGGCGTATCATCCCGGTGCCGCTGCTTTACGGGCTGCCGGCACCGCTGATCCTTGCAGGCTATATGTACGCGGTCTGTGCGTTGTCCCGCCTGACGCAAAGGGCGGAAGAAGTGTCTTTTTCATAAAACAGGACACAAAAAGCGGCCTTGGGCGCGATGAACTGCCCCGCTTTTCTGGTGGTTGGCAGTTGAACGCTGCCGGCCGCTTTTTATGCATCGGACAAAGCGGAGCGCTTCTGCGCTCCGCAGCAGGATATCAGAAAAGGCGGGCTGAGGCGCGCCGGGGAAGGAACAAGGTCAACAGAACCGAAGAAGGAGCGCGATCAAAGGCTCACTGGGGCGCTTCCGGGAAGAATTCACCGTGCACCGCGTGCACGGCTTTTTCATATTCCGGCTCGCTGATGCCAACGGTGATGTTGATCTCGCGCGTGCCCTGCACGATCATCCGCACGTTGATGCCGGCGCGTCCGAGCGCACAGAGCAGACGGCCGGAGACGCCCGGCCTTCCCGCCATGTCCCGTCCGACGATGGACACCATGGCAAGCCCGTCTGCAACGCAGATGCTGTCCGGGCGGACGGCGGCGGAAATGTCCGACAAAAGCGCCTCGCGGCAGGCGGAGACCGCCGCGGCCGGGGCGATGAACGAGATGCTGCCAAGCCCCGTTGCGATGTGGTCAAAGGGGATCTCGTGCGTTTCGAGAACCGAGAGAATCCTGCGGCAGTAGCCTACGGCGCTGTTCATGTTTTCCTTCTCCACTTGTATGGAGCAGTAGCCCTTGCGCCCCGCGATTCCCGTGACGGGACAGGCGGAGGGAGGGCTCTGCGATGAGACGAGGGTGCCGGGTGCGTCCGGCTGCATCGTGGAGCGGATGTGAATGGGAATGCCCATACGCCGGGCTGGCGTCACCGCGTCCTCGTGCAGCACGTTGGCGCCCATATACGCAAGCTCCCGTACCTCGTCATAGGCCATGGCGGGAATCGCCCTTGCGCTGGGCACGATCGCAGGATCGGCACGGAAGATGCCGGGCACGTCCGTCCAGTTTTCGTAGGCGTCCGACCCGGAGGCGCTTGCCAGCAGCGCTCCGGAGATATCCGAGCCGCCGCGCGGCAGCGTGTGGATGCGGCCGTCCGCGCCGCCGCCGTAGAAGCCGGGCATGACGGCACGCTCCATGTCGCGGAGCCTGCGCATTAGCGCCTGCTCCGCCAGCTTGTGCTGCGGGACGCCGTCAGCGTCAAAGAAGTGCAGCTCCGCCGGGTCGAGAAACGGCCAGTCCAGCAGGGCTGCCAGCATCCGCCCGCTGAGATATTCGCCGCGGCTGGCGCAGTATGCAGCAGACGCGCCGGAGCGCAGGTCCTTTTCGATCTGCCGGAGTTCTGCCTCCAGATCGATGCCGAGACGGAGCTCCTGCGCGATCTGCCGGAACCTCGCAGCGACAGGTGCAAAGGCAGTCTCGGGGTCTGCGCCTGTTTTTACAGCGGCATGGCAGTCATACAGCAGATCCGTCACCTTTTTGTCCTCCGCAGAGCGCTTTCCCGGGGCGGAGACCACGACAAAGCGCAGCTCCGGGTCTGCCGATACGATGCGCTTTACCTGCCGGAAGCGGGCTGCGTCTGCCAGAGACGTGCCGCCGAATTTTGCTGTTTTCATAGGGCGTCTCCCTTCAAAAGATCGTCCATATCGTAAAGACCGGGCTGCCTGCCGCAGAGGAAGACTGCTGCCCGCAGCGCACCCTCCGCGAACAGCCGCCGGTCATGCGCCTCGTGCTTCAGACTCAGCGTTTCGGCTCCGGTCGAGATCAGCACCTCATGGATGCCGGTCACACTGCCGAGGCGGATGGAGGATATGCCGATCTCGCTGTGGTTTCGCGGTGAAAAGCCGCTGCGGCCGCACACAAGCGCTGCCTCCGGCCGCTCTTTTTGAATGGCGGCGGCGAGCATACGCGCCGTGCCGCTCGGAGCGTCCGCCTTGCGGCTGTGATGCGTCTCCACGATCTCGATCTCCGCCTCCGGAAACAGGCGCGCGGCCTCGCGCACAAGGCCGCAGAGCGCCGCAATACCGAGACTCATGTTGCCGGAAAAAAAGACGGGGATCTGCTCTGAGGCGCGCTCGATGCGCGCGCGCTCCTGCTGCGTGTGTCCGGTGGTGCCGATCACGATGGGAAGGCCGTGCTCCAGCGCAAAGCCAAGCGCGCTTTCGGTCGCGGTGTGAAAGGAAAAGTCGAGCACGACGTCGGCAGATTCCCGGATCTCAGAAAAGGACGCAAACGCGCCGTTTCCGCTGCGGCTGACCATGGGCCCTGCGGTGCAGTCCGCAAATCCGGCGTCCAGCAGCGCGCGAAGCGCTCTGCCCATCGCGCCGTTTGCGCCGTGCAGAAGGATCCTTGTCATCTCAAACACCCCATGCTTCGAGCGCGTTCAGAAGGACGGCCCGGCTTCCTTCCTCCATCGGGGTGAGCGGCAGACGCAGCGTGTCGGTGCCGTAGCCCATTTTTGCCAGCGCTGCCTTGACCGGAATGGGATTGACCTCGGAAAACAGCGCGTCGATGACGGGCAGCAGACGGCACTGGAGCGCCGCAGCGCCGCGCACATCCCCGGAGAAGAACAGCTCGCACAGCTGAACCGCCTCCCTGGGCAGCACATTGGAGAGTACGGAGATGCAGCCCTCGCCGCCCATGGCGAGGATCGGCACGATCTGATCGTCGTTGCCGGAATAGACGTCCAGACGGGCCGCTGCCCTGTGAAACAGCGATACGATCTGCGAGAGGTTTCCGCTTGCCTCCTTTACGGCGGCGATGCGCGGATGCGCTGCAAGTGCGGCGCAGGTCTCGGGCAGCAGGTTGCAGCCCGTGCGGGAGGGAACGT
>USNH01000072.1 GCA_900556015.1 uncultured Eubacteriales bacterium
TGCCATCGCCGCGACAGTCGGCTTGAAGATGGTTTCCATGCACTCGGCCGCGATTTCGTCCGTGTAGAAGCGAGAGGGCGAGAACGCGCCCATGCCGCCGGTGTTCGGGCCTTCGTCGTGGTCGTAGGCACGCTTGTGGTCCTGCGCGGAGGGCATGGTCTTGAGGTGCTTGCCGTCAACGAACGCCAGAACGGAAACCTCCGGGCCGGTCAGGAACTCCTCGATGACCACGCGGGCACCCGCGCCGCCGAACGCACCGCCGTCGATTGCGTCCTTGACGGCCTCGATGGCTTCTTCCTCGGTCATGGCGACGGTCACGCCCTTGCCGAGCGCCAGACCATCCGCCTTGACAACGATAGGCGCACCGTTCTTCTTGATGTACTCAATCGCGTCCGCCGAGTTCTCGAAAACGGCATAGCCTGCGGTCGGGATATTGTACTTGTGCATCAGGTCCTTGGCGAAGGACTTGCTGCCCTCGATGATGGCGGCGTTCTTGCGCGGGCCGAAGGCACGGATGCCCTCTGCCTCAAGCGCGTCAACCATGCCGAGCGCGAGCGGATCGTCCGGCGCGACCATGACGAGGTCAGGCTTGTGCTCCTTGGCGAAAGCCACTACGCCGTCGATGTCGGTCGCCTTGATGGGCACGCACTCCGCCTCGGCCGCAATACCGCCGTTGCCCGGTGCACACCAGATGTAGTCCACCTTGGGGCTTTTCTTCAATGTATGGACGATGGCGTGCTCACGGCCGCCGCCGCCGATAACCAAAACTTTCATTTATTGTTCCTCCGTTTGTAGGTATATGCGCTGTGCGCGGAACATTTCTACGATGAGTGCCACACCGCCGATGGAGATGAGGCTGTTCGCCAGTGTCCAGACGGTGTTGAACAGATAGTCGTTCAGCCAGCCGGGTGCGCTCACGAGCACGAGGATGTAGCCAGCGCTCCAGACTGCCAGCAGTGCCCATTCGGGCAGTGTGCTGTGCTCGATCTTCTGCATCTGCTCTTTCACGCCCAGCAGCAGCATACAGCCGGTGAGCAGCAGCGGCACAAGGCCGATGTAATACAGCGCGATGCGGAGCAGTCCCACCGGGATAACGGCCGGGCCGAGCACGAGCGAGAACACCATCTTGACATCGGCGGCAACGCTCGCGCGCATATACCAGCGCGACACACCTTGCAGCGACAGCGCACCGGCCGAAATGAGCCCGTATGCCAGCATTTGCAGCGCCCAGTTGTCCTTTGCGGCAAAGCTGAGCAGAAATCCGCCCGCCACAGCTAAATAGGCATAATACCCTTTGAGCAGTTTCATTAGTGATGGAACAGGCGCATACCGGTGAACGCCATGGTGATGCCGTACTTGTTCGCGGTCTCGATCACGTTGTCGTCGCGGATGGAGCCGCCCGGCTGCACGATGTACTGAACGCCGGACTTGCGTGCGCGCTCTACGTTGTCGCCGAACGGGAAGAATGCGTCCGAGCCGACGGTCACGCCGGTGTTCTTCGCGATCCATGCCTTCTTTTCCTCCGCGGTCAGCACTTCCGGCTTTACCTTGAAGGTCTTCTGCCATACGCCGTCCGCGAGGACATCCTCGTACTCGTCCGAGGTATAAACGTCGATGGCGTTGTCGCGGTCGGGGCGGCGGATGCCGTCAACGAACTGGAGGCCGAGCACCTTCGGATGCTGACGGACGAACCAGTTGTCCGCCTTGTTGCCCGCGAGACGGGTGCAGTGGATACGGCTCTGCTGACCTGCGCCGACGCCGATGGTCATGCCGTCCTTGACGTAGGAGAGGAATTCCTCACCCAGCGAGTCAACGACCGGCATTTTTCCCGGCTGGAGCCATACGTCGGCGAGAATCGCCCCGGCGGCTGCCAGAGAGTCGATGGGGTTGGCGAACAGCATGCACGCCGGCTGCCGGTCCATCGCGCACGCGCAGTAGAGGACGAGGCCGCCCGTGGTCGAGCCGATGGTCTGCGGCAGGCAGAGCGCCTTGCCGGCCATGGGCTTGCCGTAGAGGTCGGGGTTATTCTGGTCGCCGCATTTTACCTGCTTGTCGCCGAACATCATGGCCATCTGATAGCTGGCCAGGGTGTTGAAGCCGCCATGACTGACAAGCGCTTCCGCTTTACACGTGCCGGGCACGACCACGCGGCCCTTGAACTGCTTCATATCACTTGCCCTCCTTTCCCGCCAGGATGTCCAGTATCTCCGCATCGGTGTAGTAACGGGCGCTGGTGTAGGTGCGGAGCTTGTTGGAGCTGGTGATGACCGCCTTCTTCTTGCACAGGGGGTTGTTCATATACATCAGCGGGCAGATGTAGCTGAGGATGACGCCCATGCTTTGCAGCTTGTAGCCCTCCACCGTGTTTTCAAACGCCTTCAGCACGGCGGGAGCGGCGGTGAACACCGTGGGCACAGCCACCGTCAGGCGGCCCTGCTGCCGCAGCGCGTCGGACAGCTTCTCCGTCCAGTCGCGGAGCTGCTCCAGCGTCAGGTGAGGACAGCCCACGAAGCACAGCTCCGGCTTGGCGTTGGGGTCTTTCCAGATGACGGGGTAAGCGGCCTTGACCCGCTCCAGCTCCGCGTCGTCGATGACGTAGGTCTGATAGCCCTCCCGCAGCAGGGATTCGCCCTGCTCCCTGGCCTCCGGGGTCAGGTTTTCGATGTGGTACAGGCCCACCGCGCCGTTGGAGGCGGTGGCCGCGCCGAAATCCTTCAGGTAGGCGCAGGCCTCGTCGGTGAGCTCCGTGCCCAGCCAGGTATCCAGTCCGCGGACGTAGGGCACGTCCTCCATGACCTTCATGCCGATGGCAGAGCCGAGGAGCTGGGCCTCGGGACGGCGGGTGCATTTCACCTCCACCAGCCAGTGGGCCTTGCGCCCCTCGTCGGTGAGCAGGCCGAACTCCGGCACGAAGCCGGCGATGCTGCCCATCAGCTCCAGCATACCGCTGTTGCGGTTGCAGCGTGCGCCCAGCACGGAGTTGGCATAGACCACGGCGGAGGACTCCGCCCAGCTGAGGATGTCGCCCTTGGCGGGCTTGTTGCCCACCTGATCCAGGTAACAGGTGCAGGTGTAGCCGCTGTCGTCGGTGATGCCCAGCTTGCGGAGCTGCTCCTCGTAGCGCGCCTGCTGGGTATACATGATCTTGCGGAAGACGATGTCCTCCAGCAGACTGGTGGGGACATTCTTGTCCAAAGGCCGGGGGTCGGCGGTGAATTTCTGACCGCTGGTGAGGCCCGCCTCGATGAGGCGGTCGTACAGGTCGTAGACCGGCTTCATCACCGCCAGGCCGAAGGAGATGACGGTGTGGCCGTACTGGCTGGTGACGGGGACCATGCGCTGCGCGCCGAAGGTGTCGCCGTACATGACCAGGGTCTTGACCACCTTGGCCATGGTCTCGCCCTGCGCGCCGTCCAGTAACGCCTGCTGCTGGGGTGTCAACTGCATAGAAACCACTTCCTTTTCTCAGAATGGTGTAGTGCTGGGTCTATTGTACCAGCGGCGGCGGAGAAAGTCAACTTGACGGACGGCGGGAAGTGGGCTATACTGGCGGCAGACGAAAGGACGGTGGCGATATGCAGGCGGTGCTGCTGTGGAAGGATATGGCCCAGGTGGCGGACAGGATGGACAAGGCCGTATTTCAGTATGTGGAGGCCCATCAGGCGGAGAGCTTTGAGACCTTCGACACGTTCGACCTGCTGGCCTTTGACTGGTACGACGTTCACAAGGGCGGGAAATCGGACAAGATACTGGTCTACATCGACCGGGAGGATCTGTTCTTCTTCTGCCGGGGCGAGGCGGCGGAGCAGTATGTCCGCGGCGCGGTGCAGGGACTGACCGCCGGCGGCGCGGTGGAGAACCAGCCGCTTCTGTATCGGTTCTTCGCGGGACTGTTCAGAGAGGACATGGCGTATCTTGAAAAGCTGGAGGCCCGCATCAACGAGGGCGAGAGCGTGATCCTGGAGGGCAGGGCCAAGGAGGACGCGCCCAAGCGCATCTCCGCGTGGCGGCGGGAGCTGCTGCGGCTGAAGCGGTACTATGAGCAGCTGGACACCATATTCGATGAAGTATGCGACAACGACAACGGACTGCTGGCGGAGGATATTCTGCGGCGGCTGGCGGTGCTGGGACGGCGGACGGATCGCTATTTGCAGAAGGTCTGCTCCCTACAGGAGCTGGTGGCGCAGCTGCGGGAGGCGTATCAGTCGCAGCTGGCCATCCAGCAGAACGACCTGATGCGGGTGTTCACCATCGTGACGGTGCTGTTTCTGCCGCTGACCCTGATCACCGGCTGGTTCGGCATGAACTTTGTGAATATGCCGGAGCTTCAGTCCGCCTGGGGCTATCCGGCCATCATCGCCGCCAGTGTGCTGCTGGTGGCGGGGCTGTTGTGGTTCTTCAAGCATAAAAAGTGGCTGTGAAACGAAATAAGAGAGCATCCCCCGCGGGGGATGCTCTCTTGCTTTGTTTACCGATCCAGCGCCGCGGCGGCCAGCAGCACAGTCAGCGCCGGCAGCAGCGTCTGTCCGCGGTGGTGCAGGCGGCGGCACAGGAGCTCCAAAGCGGTCATTCCGCCAGGGCCTTGCCCAGCGTGCGGCAGGCCTCCAGGGCCGCGTCGTCCGGCGCTTCGCAGCAGGTCACGCTGTCGCAGGCCAGGTTGACGCCGGCGTTTCCGCAGTCCGTCTCCCAGTCACGCATCCACTGGCCGTCACCCCAGCCGTAAGAGCCAAACAGCGCCACGGACTTGCCGCCCAGGCGGTTCTTGCACTCGTCGAACATGGGCTGGAACTCCATCTCCTCCAGCACCTCGCTGCCCATGGCGGGGCAGCCGAAGGCGATGGCGGCGTAGCCGCCCAGGTCGGCGGCGTTCACCTGGTCCACCGTCAGCAGGGACGCCTCCGCGCCGGCGGACTTCATGCCCTCCAGGACAGCGTTGGCCATAGCCTCGGTGTTGCCCGTGCCGCTCCAATAGATCACAGCAGTCTTTTTCATAGTATGTGTTTCCTTTCTTTCACCCTGCCACGGCCAGCTGCTCAATGGTGGCGCCGGCCTGCCAGAGTCGGTAATATGTGTCCGTGCAGCGCTTGAACCGGGCAAACATCCGCTGTGCCCGGTGCTCGTCTCCGTAGACCTTCCACAGCCCCGCGCACTTGTAGTTGCAGGCATGGTTGTCCACGAAGCCCTTCACGTCCTCAGGAGGGTAGCTGAGGAACAGGCCGATCTCGTGGGGAAAGTCTCCGCCCTGCCGCAGGCGGCGGATCAGGGTGGCCACGCAGCGCCCGCAGCTTGCGCCGTCGTACCCCGCCCGGGTCAGGATGTCACGGGCCAGCGCGTCGCTGAGATCGCGGCGCAGCGTGGCGGGACGGTAGAGGTACAGCAGCGCGCTGCCCGGCGTGAAGCGCAGCGGCAGCAGGCACAGGCCCTTGGGCGAAAGGCGGCGGTTGAGACTACGCACCTGGCACAGCAGCTCTTCCCGGCTGCTGCAGGGACAGGGAAACAGGCTGCCGGTCTTGATACCGGCCAGGGTGGGCGCGCACTGGCGCACCATCAGTTCTTCGGACATGGTATCCCTCCCCTTTTTCACACGGCGGCGTGCTTTTCCAGAATGCTCCGCAGCGCGGACAGAGAGCTGGTGTGGCAGCGCTCGATAACGGTGGGCGTGCCCTTCAGCTCACTGAGGGCGCT
>USNH01000073.1 GCA_900556015.1 uncultured Eubacteriales bacterium
CGCTCCGCCGTCTCCCGGCTTCGCTTGTTCACCAGCACCTGGGCGGCGATCTTCTCCGCCGCCTCCTTGTTCTCGATGAAGTAGATCTCCATCCGGCTGCGGAGGAACTCCGTCATGGCCTCCTGGATGAACTTGTTGGTGATGGCCTTCTTCGTCTGATTTTCGTAGCTGGTCTGGGTGGAGAAGTTGTTGCTGACCAAGATCAAACAGTCCTGCACATCGGGGAAGGTGATCTTCGCCTCGCCCTTGGCGTACTTATTATTGTCCCGCAGGTACTTATCGATGGCGGACACCATGGCCGACCGCGTGGCCTTCTCCGGGCTCCCGCCGTACTCCAAAAAGCTGGAGTTGTGGTAGTGCTCGCACAGCGCCACCCGGTTGGAGAAGCACAGCGCCACGTTGAGCTTTACCTTGTACTCCTTCTTGTCCGCCCGGTCGCGGCCCTTCCGCTCCGCCGACCAGCACACCGGCTCGGTCAGCGCATCGTCCCCGGCCAGCTCCTTGATGTAGTCGGCGATGCCGTCGGGATATAAGAACTCCTCCGTCTCAAACTTCCCGGCGGAGACCTCGTTCCGCAGTCGGAACGTCACCCCGGCGTTGACCACCGCCTGCCGCTTCATCACGTCCCGGTAGTAGTCCAGCGGCACGGCGATGTCGGTAAACACGTCCAGATCGGGCAGCCAGCGTATGGTCGTGCCGGTGCGCTTTTTGCTCCCGGTCTGCTCGCTGACCTCCAGCTTGCCCACGATCTCGCCCCGCTCAAAGTGCAGCCGGTACTCCTTGCCGTCCCGCCACACCGTCACGTCCATATACCGGGAGGCGTACTGGGTAGCGCACGAGCCCAGGCCGTTCAGACCCAGGGAGAACTCGTAGTTCTCGCTGCTCTCGTTGTCGTACTTACCGCCGGCGTACAGCTCGCAGAACACCAGCTCCCAGTTGTACCGCCCCTCTTTTTCGTTCCAGTCCACCGGGCAGCCCCGGCCCATGTCCTCCACCTGCACCGAGTGGTCGGCGAACCGGGTCACGGTGATGAGCTTGCCGTGGCCGCCGCGGGCCTCGTCGATGGCGTTGGACAGTATCTCGAACACCGCGTGCTCGCAGCCCTCCAGCCCGTCTGAGCCGAAGATAACGCCGGGCCGCTTCCGTACCCGGTCCGCCCCCTTCAGGCTGGAAATACTCTCGTTGTCGTATGCGTTCTTCTTTGCCATATCGTTCCTCCGGCGTACACCGATTTTTACTCAGGATATATTATATAGTATCTTCGCCGGATTTGCAAGCACCGCCATGCGCTCCGCAGCGCCGCGCAAGTTTCCATGCATCGCGTTACGACAACCGAAAACAAGCCCCATAAATCACCACCGCCCTACAAAAAATAATGTTATGCAACCGCCCCTAACCCTTTCCGCAAGGGGTTTTGCACAGTTTCCACACCTTTTTCCACAGTTGTTATGTGAACCCGTTTTTCCCCGAAAAGTGCGGACAAAGCAAAAACCGCCGTGCAGGACGGCGCATTTTGTCCCCTCCCGTTTTGCACCTCCCCCGTCACCCGCCGCACCTCAACAGACCGCCCCGTCGCGCCCGCAGGCGCGGAAGCCCCTGCCTCCCTTGTGCAAAGGCGGCCCAGTGCTCGCCGCGAAGCAAGTACCCTTGGGGTGCACACTGGGTCGTGCGGCGAAGCGTAGCCGAGGTGTCACGGCGAAGCCGTGCCGGA
Source organism: uncultured Eubacteriales bacterium (assembly GCA_900556015.1). The sequence goes on from USNH01000073.1 coordinate 1,712, forward strand.
GGGAGAGACGCTGACCCGCCGCACCCTCGTTGCTCGTCCGTAGGGGGCGATGCCCACGCAGTGGAGCGAAGCGGAACAAGTACCCTTGGGGTGCATCGCCCCGTATGCCACGGCAGCGCCGTGGCATCAATCCGCCCCACCCACCCCCTTAAATTGTTGTATCCCGCCCAACAACCCTGACTTCCGGGCGGTTACATAGATCAATACCCAAAAAAGGAGAAAAAATATGATTTCCAAACTGCTCAAAAAGAACGAAAAAGGCTTCACCCTGATGGAGATGCTCATCGTCGTCGCCATCATCGCCGTCCTGGTGGCCATCGCCATCCCCACCTTCAACGCCTCTCTGACCAAAGCCAAACAAGCTGCCGATGTTGCTAACATCCGTGCCTACTACGCCCTGAAGCAAGTAGACGCAATCACCAACTCCACCTCTGCAAAACCTGACTCCTCTGTCACTGACGGTACCACTCTTGCTGCCAAAATGAAGACTGACGGCTATGCTCTCAACATTCCTGCCAACCTCACCTATGATTCTTCTAGCGGTAAGGTAACATACACAGCCGACAAACTGACAGGTGGTAATGGTGCTGATGCGACCACTTATGAATGGTCTTTTGGCGATAACACCGCTTCCTAACCCCCTCCCTCAACCCATGACTCCCCATATCACCTGCACCACAGAAGCCGAAGGGTTGCGGCTTCTGTGGTGCGGGCATAAGAAAGGACCGCCGCCATGCTCCACCTCTCCCCCGCCATCACCGCCTACTGCTGCCTCCTGGCCCTGCTGCTGGGCGCTTGCGCGGGCAGCTTTCTCAACTGCGCGGCCTCCCGCCGCGTCCATGGCCGGTCCGCCCTCCGTGGCCGCTCCCACTGCGATGCCTGCGGCCACACCCTCGCCCCCCGCGACCTGATCCCCGTCCTCAGCTACCTGCTCTCCCGTGGCCGCTGCCGCTACTGCGGCGCAAAGCTCTCCCCCCGCCACCTGTGGGCCGAGCTCTCCTCCGCCCTCACGTTTTTGCTGCTCCTCCTGCGCTATGACATATCGCTCCAAATGCTCCAAGCCCTGCTGCTGGCCTGCGTCCTGCTGGCCTGCGCCTTTGCGGATTTGGAGGGATATATCATCCCCGACCGTTACATCCTCACGGGCATCATTCTCCGCCTCCCCTTTTTCTTCCTGCTCCCCGACCCCAAGGGTCAGCTCCTCAGCGCCGCCCTGGGCGGCTTCGCCGTCGGCGGCGGCCTGCTGCTGGTGGTGCTGCTCTACGAAAAGCTCCGCCGCGTGGATGCCATGGGCGGCGGCGATTTGAAGCTCCTGTTCCTCACCGGCCTGTACTTAGGCTGGCTGGAGAACCTGCTCTGCCTGCTGCTGGCCTGCCTCATCGGCATCATCACAGCCCTGGCCGCCCAAAAGCGCCGCCGTCAGCAAGCCCCCCGCCTCATCCCCTGGGGGCCCTCCATCGCCGCCGCCGCCATTCTCACCCTGCTCTTTGGCGATGCCGTCACCTCCGCCTACCTCTCCCTCTTCTGAAGGAGCACCCCCTTGGCTCTCCCTTTGGGAGAGCTGTCACCGCAGGTGACTGAGAGGGCCTTGGCTCTCAACAGACCTTCCGTAGGGGGCGATGCCCACGCCGCGAAGCAAGTACCCTTGGGGTGCGCCGCCCCTCCCGTCCAAACCACAAACGCACCCCCGAAAGTGAGGTATCCCCCATGCCATCCAACATCATCGCCTTCGACATCGGCACGGCCCAGCTCAAGCTGGCCTGGTTCTCCGGCAAGACCTGCCGCCTCACCGCCTCCGCTCCCGTCCCAGACGGGCTGGTGCGCGGCGGCGTCATCGTCTCCATGGATGCCATGGCCGACTTCCTCTGGCAGCTGGCCAAGGAGCATAATTTGCCCCGCAAGGCCCAGGCCGCCGTCATCCTCCCCGCCTCTCTCACCTTCACCCGTGTCACCGAGCTGCCGCCCATGACCGCCGCCCAGCTCACCTACAACCTCCCCTTCGAGTTCAAGGACTACCTCACCCAGGAGAAAAACAAATACTACTTCGACTACGCCGTTCAGGAGCTGACCCGTGACGAGACCGGCACGGTCAGACAGATGAAGCTCTTCGCCTGCGCCGCCCTCAAGTCCACCGTGGAGGACTACCGCAATATGTTCGCCCGCGCCGGCATGAAGCTAGCCGCCGCCCTCCCCGAGGAGGCCGCCTATGCCGCCCTTCTCTCCGCCGGCAGCGCCCAGCCGGACGGCGACACCGACCACTGCTTTGTGGACGTGGGTCACACCGGCATCCGTATGTATATCCTCCGCGCTGGCCGCTTCCTCACCCGCCGCACCATCGACCTGGGCGTGGCCGACCTGATCCGCTCCATCTCCCAGCGTCAGGGCGTGGACGAGCACATCGCCCTGGCCCACCTGCTCTCCGACTACGACGGCGCTGTCTCCGACCCCGCCAGTTTGGAGGTCTATCACCGCATGGCCGCCGAGATCACCAAGGCCGTCAACTTCTACAACTACAACAACCGGGAAAAGACCCTCTCCCGCGTCTACCTCTGCGGCGGCGGCGCGGCCATCACACAGATACACGATGCCATCCGCCAGCTCACCGATCTGGAGATATGCCCCGTCACCCGCCTGCTGCCTGACGGCATCAGCCCCGATGAGGCGTATCTCTATCCCCGCGCCGTGGGCTGCGCCCTGCAAGACTAAGGAGGTCACGCCATGAAACTGAACACCGGCGCTGCTGCCTCCCACGCCAAAGCGCCCAAATACCCCACCAAGCGCACCGTCAACCTGGCCCAGCGGGAGAGCCATTCCCGCAGCACCCTTACCCTCACCCTGGGCCTTGCCATCATCCTGCTCCTGTCCTTCTGCGTGGCCAACTTCGGCGTACTCCGCCAGCTGGACCGCCAGCGCGATGCCGAGCAGGCGTATAACGCCACCCACTCCCAGTACACCGCCATGCAGGCCGCCCTGTCCGATTATGACGAGGTGGAGCTCCAATACCGCACCTGGTCGCGTAACTGGATGCACGATGAAACCTCCCCCGTCTACGTCCCCGTGGATCGGCTGGACGTGCTGGATCTGGCGGAGGAATACCTCATGCCCTACGGCACGGTCAATTCCCTGGTGGTGAACGGTGACGTGATGATCGTCACCATGTCCGGCATGGACCTGGAGCAGATCTCCGCCATGTTCCAGCGCCTCCAGCTCCAGCCCATCGTCAGATCCGCCACCCTCACCCTTGCCGCCACGCCCCAGGCCAGCGCCAGCGGCGTCGTGGACTTCTCCGTCACCGTCACCCTTCAGAGTGATGATGCAGAAACGGAGGCGGCCCAATGAAACACATCTTTACCAACCGTGAAAAAACCCTGCTGGTCATTCTCGCCGTCCTGCTCATCGCCGTGGGCTACTGGAAGCTCATCCTCACCCCCATCAACGACAGCATCGACGCCCTCCGCCAGCAGACCGCCTCCGAACAGGATGCTCTCATTCAGGACAGCGCCCGCGCCGCCCGCCTCACGCAGATGAAGGCCGAGCTGGAAACGCTGCTCTCCGATCCCAACGCCAAGCCCCTCCCGGATTTCGACAACTCCGAAAAGCTGCTGGTGGAGCTGAACACCATCCTCTCCGGCACGGACTATACGCTAAATTTCGCTAACCCGACCCCATTGGAGACCGGCAGCGCCATCCTCGCCCGTCCCATCTCCCTCACCTTTGAAGTCAGCACCTATTCTGCCGCCCGCGCCGTCCTGGATGCCCTCCACGACAGCCAGTACGTCAACCTCATCTCCGACCTCAACATGGACCTGAAGGGCAGCACCGTCCGCACCACCCTCTCCCTCACCTACTTCGAGCTCCAAAAATAACCCCCCAATACACGAACGCACCCCTTGCGTTGCTCCGTAGGGGGCGATGCCCACGCAGTGGAGCGAAGCGGAACAAGTACCCTTGGGG
>USNH01000074.1 GCA_900556015.1 uncultured Eubacteriales bacterium
CAAGGAGGGGGAATCATTAAGGGGGAAGGAAGCTCGAAACTTCCTTCCCCCTTTTCAAATTTCTTCACGAAAATGCCGAATGATTTCAAATATCTATTAAAGTTCTTCCATTGTTTTTCAAAGTGTTTTCAAAGAATTTCCACCTGAAATTTCCAATTATCAGCTCATTTCTGCCAGCGGCCACTCCGCCGGATCACAGGCTGTTTCATGGCCGTCTGATGCCGATATACGATATATCGTTTGCAAGTGCCCGTCCGGGCCGTACTCAGCCCGGATGCTCGGCTCGGATGCCAGCAGCACCGCGTCCATGCCGCCCGCGTCGGCGATGTCCTGCCGTCCCGCCACCTCCTGGGGCGTCAGGAAGCCGCCCGCCGTGATGGTGATCCGCTGCATCTTGTCATACGTCACCGCCGAGTTGTCTTTCATCCACAGGGGGATGAGAAGATATGAACCTTTTGTCGGATCAGAAAGCTGATATTCCCCAAAACCGCCCAAATAATATACATTTTGGATATAACCGTGCAGGTCGTATTCCACCTTCGTGTTGGGCTCTGCGATGTAATAGCCGTACATCTGCTCCGGGTCGATGTCCTCCCGCCCGGCGATCTCCTCCTCCGTCAGGTCGCCGCCCCGCTCAATGGTGCGGTTCAGATCCTCGTCGTAATACACCACGGAGTAGTCCTCCATCCACGCCGGGATATACACGATCTTCTGCCCGTCCTGCACGTCGCTCTCCTGCGAGATGCCCTCGATGGGCGGCATATCGTCAACAGGCGCGTCCTTCGCGCCGCAGCCCGCCGCCAGCAGCAGCACCGCCGCCATACCCAAGATCAGAATTTTTTTCATGCCGTTTCTCCTCCTGTTTCATACATACTCTCCGCGATCCGCACCAAAATGTCCTCCTCCAGCCCGCCGGTGAGCAGGAACACCGCCCCGGTGTCCTCGTCGATCCACACCAGCGCCGTGGAAAGCTCCGGCAGCACCACGCTGTATAGAGGTGCGCCACCCTCGTAAAACGCCAGCAGATACCCCTCCTGTCCGTACCGCGCCGTGTTCTCCGGGAAACGGTAAAAGTGGGCGATCATGCCGTGTATGGCGGTTTTCTCCGGCGACAGTCCCTCCGGCAGCGCGTCCACCGGCTGACCCGTCAGATCCGTCACGCCGCTGGCACGTATCTCCAGCGTCCGGCCCTCTCCGGGCAGCGGATAGCACTTGAGCAGCAGGTCGCCCCGCCGTGACGTATACCGCACCGACCGCGTGCCGTCCGCCCCGACCAGGTCGCTGGCCAGCGTGTACCCCTCTGGCAGCCACCGGGGCAGCCGCTCCGGCTGTGCCCGCGAACCTTCCGCCTCCACAAGGAACTGATACAGCGCCCGGTTTTCCGTCAGCAAAAACAGCCACCGCCCCACGGCGGCCCGTGCCTGAGGACTGACCGCCAGCACCGCGCCGAAGGCCAGCACCGCCGTCAGCGCAATCATAGCCGCCCGCTGTCCCAGCCGCCGCCACCGCGCCCGCCGCGTCACCCGCCGCAGCCGTTCCGCCGGGGCAGGGGAGGGGACATCCTCCTCCGGCAGCGCTGCCGCCAGTCCCTGGGTCATCTGCCGTGCCGCCTGGCACAGCGTCTCCTCCGTCCATTCCAACGTCATATCTCCGCCTCCTCCTTTTCCAGTTCTTTTTGCAGCGCCCGCTTGGCCCGCTGCATCGTTTTCTGCGCCGCCGCCACCGACAGCCCCAGCAGCGCCGCCGTCTCCCGGGTGTCATACCCGCAGCCGTACCGCAGCAGCAGCGCCTCCCGGTAGCGGGGCGGCAGGCGGCCCATAGCATCCGCCAGCGGACTGCCGCAGGGGGCGGGCGTCACCAGCGGCGTGTTCTCGTCAAAGGGCACGCCGCCGCGCTTGGCCTGATGCCGCAGAATGTCTATGGCCTTCCGCTCCGCCGTCACCACCAGATACGCCTCCAGCTCCGGCGGCGGCAGATGCTCCAGCCGGTCGAACCGCTCCGCCACCGCCAAAAACGCCTGCTGCACCGCGTCCTCCGCGTCCTCCCGGGCGGGCAGATACCGCCGCACCAGCGCCAGCAGCCGCCCCTGATACGCCGTATACACCGCCTCGAACCGCTGCCGCCGGGCCGTGCCCTCCAGCGCCTGCATATACACCGGCATCTTGCTCACCTCGCTTCGTGCCTCTATTATATAAACGCGCCGGCATCCTGTCTATGGACGCGGCGCGAAAAAAATTCCCGCCGCCCCGCCAGGGAAGCCCCCACTTGAGAAACCGCCGCCGCTGTGGTATCATTTGGATGAGAAAGCCGCGGCGGGAGGAAACCTTTCCCGCCTGTACTGCGTCTATATAAGTGAACGTCCCTTGCGAAAGGAGGACTGCCCCATGAAAAAACGTATCGCATCGCTGCTGCTGGCGCTGCTGACGGCGCTGCCGCTGATGGCCTGCGGCATCCGCGCCCAGGAGTTGACCCGCGACATCCGCCCCCAGGCCCTCGACACTGCCACCGACCTGACCGACGGCGGCCCGGCGATCACGTCCTTTGCCCTGTCCCTGCTGCAAAACACCGACGCGGGCCGCGCCAGCCGCCTGCTCTCCCCGCTGTCCGTCCTGTATGCCCTGGGCATGACGGCCAACGGCGCGTCCGGCGAGACGCTGAAGCAGATGGAAAACGCCGTGGGCATGAGCCTGACCGAACTGAACGACTACCTCTACACCTTCCGCATGAGCCTGCCCGACAACAGTAAAAAGGCCAGCCTCTCCCTGTCCGACTCCCTGTGGCTGCGGGACACGTTCCGGGTGGAGGACGATTTCCTCCGCACCTGCGTCAGCTACTACGGCGCGGAGGTCTACCGCTCCGCCTTTGATGCCACCCTGCCCGCCGATGTGAACGCCTGGGTGCAGAAGCACACCTCCGGCATGATCGACGCCATTCTGCCGGAGGGCGCACCCAGCGACGTGGCCATGCTGTACCTGGTCAACGCCGCCGCCTTCGATGCCAAATGGGAGGACGATTACGACAAGAACGCCGTGCGGCAGGACACGTTCTACGCCGCCGACGGCACGCGGCAGGACGCGGAGTTTATGTGGAGCGAGGAGAGCATCTACCTCTCCGGCCACGGCGCGACGGGCTTTTTGAAGCCCTACGCCGGCGGGCGCTACGCCTTCGCGGCGCTGCTGCCGGACGAGGGCACGTCCCTGGCGGAGCTCCTGTCCACGCTTAACGGCACCAAGCTCTACGACCTCATCAGCCAGCACCATTACAGCAAGGTGGAGGCGGCCCTGCCCAAGTTCACCGGCAGCACGGAGCTGGAGCTGACATCGCCCCTGGAGGCCATGGGCGTCACCGACCTGTTCGACCTGGCCTCCGCCGACCTGCGCGGTATGGGCAGCGCCGCCAACAACAGCCTCTATGTCAGCGCCGTGCGGCACAGCACCTTCATCGAGGTGGACGAGAGCGGCACGCGGGCCGCCGCGGCCACGGCGGTGGAGGCGAACACCAACGCCGATGACCCCGGCCTGGCGCAGCAGGTGGTGCTGAACCGCCCGTTCCTCTACATGATCGTGGACACCCACGCGTGCCTGCCCATCTTCATGGGCACGGTGACAACCCTGGGAGAATAAGTGAATACAAAAAGAGCACCGCGCCGGTCTGACCGGCGCGGTGCTTTTATCCGTTTTACGCGCACACTCCTTGTATCCCTCCGTAGGGGCGGACGACTCTGTCCGCCCAGACACCGCGCAGCGGTGTCATTCCGAGCCAGTGACCGACGTCACTGGCGTGGGAATCCGCATCCCCGCGCCCGCAGGCGCGGAACTCCCCTCGCCTCCCTCTGTGAGGCGGCCCAGTGCTCGCCGCGACATCAAGTCCCCCCTCACTCCGCCTCACGCAGCTCCCCCAAGATCCGCTTGAGAATGTCCACAAACTGCTGCGCCGTGGCGGGCAGCGGCACGCCCTGTAGCTGGATATACCCCAGCCGCATCTCCGGCACAGCCCCGTCCAGCGGCAGCGTCATCAGCCGGTCGTCGCCGTAGCCGTCCGGCAGCACGCCGCTGCCGGTGGACACGCTGTCCGTGTGGGCCATCACGTTGTACGCCGTGGCCCGGTCGCTGACAGTGATGACCCGGTCAAAGGATGATACCGTCCCCGCCACCGCCTCCTCGGCGAAGTGGTAGTTGCTGTCGGACTGGGTGAACACCACGTAGGGATACTCGTACAGCTGCTCCGGCCTCACGGACTTCTCTCCCGCCAGCGGATGCCCCTTCCGTAGGAACACCCGTGGCCGTATGTTCACCAGCGGATGAAACGTCAGCCCCTTCTCCCGCAGCAGCCGTGCGATAAAGTGCTCCGTGGCGTCTGACAGGAACAGGATGCCCAGCGCGCTCTGCCGCCGTGCCACCTCGTCGATGACGGCGGCCATCTCCATCTCCTTGAAGCTCACCTGAATGTGGGGCTCCTCCAGCAGATGCAGATACTCCACAAACGCCATGGCGCAGAAGGGATACCGCTGGGATGCCACCGACAGCGTCACCCGGTCCTCCGCCCGCCGCTGGCTGTAATATCTTGTCAGCTGCCGGCTTCCCTCCACCAGCGGCGCGATCTGCGCCACCAGCTCCCGCCCCTCCTGGGTCAGGTCGATGCCCCGGTTGCTGCGGCGGAACACGGTGATGCCCAGCTCCCGCTCCACCTCGGCGATGGCCGCCGACAGGGCGGACTGTGACACGAACAGGTTGCGGGCCGCCCGGTTCATCGAGCCGCACCGCTCCACCTCTAGTATATACGTCATCTGCAGCAGCGTCATGGCGTTCCGCCTCCTTTTATGTCGATTGTACCAAACCGCCGGGGATTTGTAAACCGAAACGATTGACAGCGCCGCCGTATTCAGTATACAATAGCCGCATACCGTCCCACGGGGCGAGAGGGAGGAAACGCAATATGAAAAAACTGACTGCCCTGCTGCTGGCGCTGGTGCTGGCCCTGGGCCTCACCGCCTGCACGCGGAACGACACGAAGAAGCTGGCGGGCACATGGACGTACCGCGCCGACATCACGGAGCGCATCAACCAGCGGGTCAAGGAGGCCCTGGAGCTGGAGCAGGTGTCGCCGGATGCCGCCGTGTCCGTCTACCTGACGTTCACCGTCACCCCGGACGGCGCGTACACCCTGGCCCTGGACACCGCGTCCATCGAGAAGGACCGCGCCGCCTATATGGAGGCCCTGCGCCCGGTGCTGGCGGAGGCTCTCTACGTGCAGGCGGAGGACGAGGGCTATACCCGCGAGCAGTATGACGAGGCGCTGGAGAGCCTGGGCATGACCGCCGAGGACTGCGCCGATACCATCATCGCCGCCTTTGACCTGAACACGTTCCTGACGCTGCTCCGGGGCAGCCATGACAGCGACACCATCTCCGCCGGCTACTGCAAGGCGGAGGAGGGCCGGCTGTACTTCAGCGCCACCGCCGACCTCAGCGAGGCCGACTTTGCCGGTTATGCCCTGTCCGGCGACACCATGACCTGGACGGACGAGGACGGCGCGGCAGCCGCCCTCCTGACGGAGGAGGAGCGCACCCTGGTGCAGTTCCCCATGGAGTGGACAAAATCCCCCGCGGAATAAGCAAATAGGGGAGAGACGCGGTAC
>USNH01000075.1 GCA_900556015.1 uncultured Eubacteriales bacterium
CGTATCGCCATTTGCAAAGTGATTTGCCCACTATCGCAAATGGAACGACCGATATGCGCTCCGAGGAAATCGCACGTTCCCTTTCAAAAAGAACCAAGAAACGCAAAGCGGCGGCTGCGGTGTTCGCGGTAATATTCTGCCTGTTTGCAATGCTCTCTCTTCTTCGTGGGCAAGGTGATCATGATAACAGAAGCTTGAACCATGGGCGGCGGGACAGTAAACTGTCCCGCCGCTCTGATTTTCAGCGGGCATGGTCTTTCTCGTGCGTAATGGTTCTCCACGCCGAGGCTGTCTCTGCCAATATTTTGCATGGCAAGGCGGTGCGGTTTTTTCGGAATATGACAGAATGGCAGCACAATTCTTCCAAAAATATCTTGACAAGATTTATCAAGATTGATAGAATGGATATATAACCAAAAAGGAGATGCAGGGATATGCTCATCACAAGGGAAACGGACTATGCGCTGCGGATGCTGCGGGTGCTGCTGGACAAAGAGAAGCACTCCGCTGCCGAGATGGCGGAGACGGAGCTGATCCCCATGCAGTTTGCCTATCAGATCCTGCGAAAGCTCTCCGCTGGGGAGCTGGTGCAGGTGAGCCGGGGCGCAGCCGGCGGCTGCCGGCTGTCCTGTGACCTGCGTGGCGTTTCCCTCTACGACCTCATGGTCGTCATGGGAGAGCATGACGTCCTGTGTGCCTGCATGGAGCCGGGGTATGACTGCCGCTGGCAAAGCAAGCACGGGAAATGCGCCATCCACTGCCAGCTAACGGAGCTGCAGCGAAAGCAGGACGAGGCGTTCCGCGCCGTGAGCCTGCACCGGCTGCTGACCGGCGAAGCAATTCAAAAAGAGGAAATGACCCAACAAACGTGACATAAGGAGGTAGACCGTATGCTGTTTCAGACCACACCCGCGCACGAGGAGCTGCGCGCCAAGATTCGAGCCTTTGCGGAGGAGGAGATCAAGCCTCTTGCATTCCTGCTGGATCAGAACAATGAATTCCCTGACGAACCTGTCAAAAAGATGGCACAGCTGGGCTGGCTGGGGCTGCCGTTCCCCAAGGAGTACGGCGGCGCGGGCCTTGACATTCTCAGCTATGCCATCGCTGTGGAGGAGCTGGCCCGTGTGGACGGCGGTGCAGGCGTGATCCTCTCCGCCCACGTGTCGCTGGGCGCGTGGCCCATCTTCGCCTACGGCACAGAGGAGCAGAAGCAGAAGTATCTCGTGCCGCTGGCAAAAGGCGAAAAGCTGGGCGCCTTCGGCCTCACCGAGCCTAACGCCGGGTCGGACGCCGGCGGGACGGAGACCACGGCACTGGACAAGGGCGACCACTACCTGCTCAACGGCGGCAAGATCTTCATCACCAACGCGCCCAAGGCGGACACCTATGTGGTATTCGCCGTCACCACGCCGGACATCGGCACCCGGGGCATCTCCGCCTTCATCGTGGAGAAGGGATGGAAGGGCTTTGAATTCGGCGACCACTACGACAAGATGGGCATTCGCTCCTCCTCCACGGCGGAGTTGATCTTCAACGACGTGAAGGTACCCAAGGAGAACCTGCTGGGCAAGGAGGGCGACGGCTTTAAGATCGCCATGTCCACGCTGGACGGCGGCCGCATCGGTATCGCGGCGCAGGCGCTGGGTATCGCCCAGGGGGCCTTTGAGCACGCGCTGGCCTACGCCAAGGAGCGCGTCCAGTTCGGGAAGCCCATCGCGGCACAGCAGGCCGTTTCCTTCAAGCTGGCGGATATGGCCACCAAGCTGCGCTGCGCCCGCTTCCTCGTCTACTCCGCGGCGGAGCTGAAGGAGCAGCACGCCCCCTACGGCATGGAGTCCGCCATGGCGAAGATGTACGCCTCAGACATCGCGCTGGAGGTCACCAACGACGCCGTGCAGATCCACGGCGGCACCGGCTTCCTCAAGGGTATGGAGGTGGAGCGCGCCTACCGCGATGCCAAGATCACCACCATCTATGAGGGTACTAACGAGATCCAGCGGGTGGTCATCGCCTCCCATCTCATCGGCAGGCTGGGCAAGAGCAGCGGCGGCGAAAGCCGCTCAACGGCCAAGAAGCCCGCGCCCATCACCGGTATCCGCAAGCGCACCATCTTCCGGGAGGGCGACGCCGCCCAGCAGGTCAACGATCTGGTGGCGGCGCTGAAAAAGGACGGCCACGACTTCTCCGTGGGTATCCCCATGGATACGCCCATTCCCAAGGCGGAGCGTGTGGTCTCCGCCGGTAAGGGCATCGGCGAGAAGAAGAACATGAAGCTGGTGGAGGGTCTGGCCAAGGCCGCCGGCGCGGCGATCGGCTCCTCCCGTCCCGTGGCGGAGACGCTGAAATACCTGCCCCTTGACCGCTATGTGGGTATGTCCGGGCAGAAGTTCACCGGCAACCTCTATATCGCCTGCGGCATCTCCGGCGCCACCCAGCACCTCAAGGGCATCAAGGATGCCTCCACCATCGTGGCTATCAACAAAAACGGCAACGCGCCTATCTTCAAGAACTGCGACTACGGCATCGTGGGCGATGTGATGGAGATTTTGCCCTTGCTCACCGCCGCGCTGGACAGCGGCGAGAAGCAGCCCGCGCCGCCGATGGTGAAGATGAAGCGTCCTACGCCGCCCAAGCCCACGCCCATCGGCGACACCTATGTGTGCGGCGGCTGCGGCTACGAGTATGTGCCGGAGCTGGGTGACGAGGACGGCGAGATCGCGCCGGGTACGTTGTTTGAGCAGCTCCCCGCCGACTGGGTATGCCCGGAGTGCGCGGAGGGCAAGGATCAATTTGTGAAGGCTTGAGCCGGGAGGGTATGAGATATGTATTGTGTGCGTAATGTGACCAGCGACCTCTACTGGGTGGGGGCCAACGACCACCGCCTTGCCCTGTTTGAAAACTGCTTCCCCATTCCCCGCGGCGTCAGCTACAACGCCTACTGTCTGCTGGACGAGAAAACGGTGCTGTTCGACACCGCCGACGCCTCCGTGTGCCGCAGCTTTCTGGAAAACGTGACCCACGGGCTGGGAGGCCGGGCTTTGGACTATCTGGTGGTGCAGCATATGGAGCCGGACCACGCCGCCGACATCCGGGACCTGCTGACCCGGCACCCGGAGACCACCGTGGTGTGCTCCGCCGCCGCCAGGAATATGCTGGCCCAGTTCTTCGGCCCCGGATACGAGGGCCGCGTCAACGTGGTGAAGGAGGGGGACACCCTCTGCACCGGGCGGCACACCCTGCACTTTGTGGCCGCGCCTATGGTCCACTGGCCGGAGGTGCTGATGACCTATGACGAGACGGACAAGCTCCTGCTGACGGCGGACGCCTTCGGCACCTTTGGCGCTTTGAACGGCGCGCTGTTCGCCGACGAGGTGAACTTCGACCGGGACTATCTGGACGAGGCCCGGCGGTATTACACCAACATCGTGGGCAAATACGGGACCCAGGTCCAGGCGGTGCTGAAAAAGGCCGCCGGGCTGGATATTCAGATGCTGCTGCCCCTCCACGGCTTCGTGTGGCGGCAGGATCTGGGGTATATCCTGGGCAAATACGACCTGTGGAGCCGGTATGAGCCGGAGCAGCGGGGCGTGGTCATCGCCTATGCCTCCGTCTACGGCGGCACGGAGAACGCCGCCAACATCCTGGCCTGCCGTCTGCGGGAGCAGGGGGTGCAGGTGGAGATGTTCGACACCTCCGTCACCCCGGCGTCCTATATCCTGGCGGCGGCCTTCCGGTTCAGCCATGTGGTGCTGGCGGCTCCCACCTATAACGGCGGCGTGTTCGTCACCATGGAGAACCTGCTGCACGACCTGACGGCCCACGGCCTCAAGGGCCGCCGGGCGGCGTATATCGAAAACGGCTCCTGGGCCCCCACCAGCGCCCGGGGGATGCAGAAGCTGCTGGAGCCCCTGAACTGGGAGACGGCGGCGGACACCGTGACCCTCCGCTCCGCCCTGCGCCAGGGGCAGCAGGAGGACCTGGAGCGCATGGCCATGCAGCTGGCGGACAGTGTAAACGCATAGTATATCGCAGAAAGATATCGTATTATGTAAAAATCGCGGGCTAAGGCCCGCGATTTTTTCGTCAGGAGATCCTTTCCAGGCGCTCCTGGCGGTCCATATCCCGCAGGACCCCCAGAACCAGGGGCACCGTCAGGGCGAAGGCGCACACGTCCGACACCGGCTGGGCCAGCTGCACCCCCAGTTCCCCCCAGATATGGGGCAGGGCCAGCACCGCCGGGATGAAGAACAGCCCCTGCCGGGCTACCGCCAGCACCGAGGCCTGCCAGACCTTGTTGATGGTCTGGGTCAGCATGCTGGAGATGACGATGACGCCGCACAGCGGGAAGGCCAGGCACTGCAGGCGCAGGGCCCGGGCTCCGAAGGCGATGACCTCCGGGTCGTTGCGGAACACGGCGATGATCTGGGGAGCCAGGACCAGGCCCAGCACCGAAACCGCCGTCAGGAACACCGTGGACCACTTGACGCAGAAGCGGAAGCCCTCCTTCACCCGGTGATACAGCCCCGCGCCATAGTTGAAGCCGCACACCGGCTGGAATCCCTGGCCGAAGCCGATCAGGGCGGACTGGGCCAGCATCATGGCCCGGCTTACCACGCTCATGGCGGCAATGGCCGCGTCGCCATACAGCCCGGCGCTGCGGTTGAGGCAGATGGTAGCGATGCTGGCCAGTCCCTGGCGGCACAGGGAGGGCAGACCGCCCTTGCCGATCTCCAGGAACAGGTCCCGGCGGAAGCACAGGTTTTTCAGCCGGATCCGCAGGTTGCCGCCCCGGGCGCAGCCCAGAAGCAGCATGCAGAAGGAGGCCAGCTGGCTGAGGACGGTGGCCAGAGCCGCCCCGGCCACCCCCATGTTCAGCCCGAAGATCAAAAGCGGGTCCAGCCCCACGTTCAGCACCGCCCCGGCGGCGATGCCCACCATGCCGTAGGCGGCGCTGCCCTGGAAGCGCAGCTGGTTGTTCAGCACGAAGGACGCCGTCATATACGGGGCCCCCAGCAGGATGATCCGCAGATAGCTGCGGGCGTAGGGGAGGATGGTGTCCGTGGAGCCCAGCAGCCGGGCCAGAGGCGAGAGAAATATCTGGCCCAGCACCAGGATGACGCATCCGGCCAGAAAGGCCAGGGTCACGCCGGTGGCGGCCATTTTTTCGGCGTCGGCGGTTTCGTGGCGGCCCAGCTGGCGGGAGATGTAGTTGCCGGACCCGTGGCCGAAGAAAAAGCCCACCGCCTGGATCACCGCCATCAGGGAGAACACCACGCCCACCGCGCCGGTGGCGCTGTTGCTGTGGAGCTGGCCCACGAAATAGGTGTCCACCATGTTGTAGCAGGCGGTGACCATCATGCTGATGATGGTGGGGACCGCCATTTTGCACACCAGATGACCCACCGGCTGACCGGTAAGCTCCTGGAATTTGGTTTCCTGTTTGTCGTTCACGTTTTACCTCCGTTTGCGGGTACGCGTTCTTAAAAATGCCGCAAAAAACCGCCTCCGGGACGAGCAGCGGTTTGCAGCGCGGGATTATTATAGGCTTCCCGTGCCGCCGTGTCAACC
>USNH01000076.1 GCA_900556015.1 uncultured Eubacteriales bacterium
TAGGTGCTGGTACTTAAGGGCGTCTCCTCCTGACCGGAAAAGCTCCCTCCATCCTTGTAGAATACGCGTAAGGCGTCCTCCAGAGTACGTCCATTCTTGACGAACCGCTGGTCATCCAGCGGGATATCCAACGCTTCCAGCATATCCGCCACGACCAGCGTACTGCCCCAATTCCCCCCAAATGTTCCATCCGGCTGCTGTATCGAGGACAGGTAGGCCAGCCCCTTTTCTACGGCCTCCGCGATGTACGCCTTGTCCTGATGCGGAGCCAGCGCCTTCAGGCTCTCGGCAGTGTATTCAATATTCAGAATGATATTTGAGCCTCCGCTGCCTATCCCCAGCGCTTCCTCTTCCTCCGTTATTTCCGCAAAGTATTTCCCCGGTCTGTAATCCGGTTTGAATCCGCCGTTGGACATCTGGTAGGAGAGGATCTCCTCCGCGTATTTGTCCACCATCGTATCCACGTCCACGCCGCGGGAGCGCCACACCGATCCATCTACCGCGTCAAAATCCTGCAGCGCCGCTGCATATTCAAGCTGGTCCATCTTTTCCAAATTCATCAGCGGGGCAAGGCAGTCCAGCCCGTAAAAGTCTCCCGGGTCAACGTCGATCGCCGTCAAAGCACGCACCGCACCGGGGGCAAAGGTCCACGACGTCCGCCCCATCAGGTATTCGCTGCTAACGCCCATCAGGTTCCCCATCAGGTCACGTAGTTCCTCCTTCTGGCTTTCAGACAGTTCGCCGCCCTCCAGCTTTTCCAGCGCCAGTATCTGCTTTGCGTAAGTGGAAAGAGAATTACGCGAAACGTGCCCCGGCTGCTCTCTCCATTCCCGTGTTGAGACGACCCAGATTTCCATTGTGGTCCGTTCTTTGTCCAGAAGCGCTCCGTAGTCTACAAACACCTGCTCCAGTTCCTTCGCCTCCGGCACGGACAAGGCGGGACGGGCCGCCTTGTCCGCCGCGGCATCGGCCCGCACGGCGCTCAGTCCACGGTAGGGCTCGTCCGATAAATAGTTCCGTCTGATGGCCAGTGCCTTTGCGTAATCAGGGTCGTTCGGATCGGGATCTCCATAGATAAGCTCGCCGCCCCACGTCTGTGTATCCTCATCATACTGCCACCGTCTGTTGTTCGAATAGAAGCCCTGTTTGACCCCTTCGTCTATCTCGACACTTTCCGCCTGATACCAGCCCATCATGCCGTCCAGCACGGTGTGGCCGTCCTTGGTAAAGCGTTCGTCCGTGAGGGAGATACCCAGCGCGGACAGCATCTCCAGCACCGCCGCGTCTTCCTGCACATTCTCCTCGCCAAGCCGCGCGAAGCCCCCGCCGGGAAGCTGCTGTTCGGACAGGTAATCCAGCGCCTTGTCGACGGCGGCGGACACATCCTTCCGGTCCCGATAAGGCGCAAGGGCCTGTACGGACTGGGCCGTCAGCAGGATATAGGCAAAGCGGTCCGGATACTTGGCCACGCCCCCTCGCATCACTGAAAGCATCTCGCCGCGTTTGAGACCGTTGAAGCGAAGCTCCGTGCCGGGCATTGTGGAATAGCGGAACTGGCCGCTGCTCTGCTGGCGGGCAAGGGCTTCCGTCAGAAGCGTATCCCGCAGGGCTGCAAACTCCCCGGTCTTGCCGGCGTCACCGGCATAGCTCAGGTCCAGCAGCATATACAGCCGGTCCTCGTCCGCGGTCACCAGATCCGGCTCCCGCAGCGGGTCCAGCAGGTCATGGCCGGCGAAGTCCGTCACGTCCAGCCCCATGGACGCCACTGTGCGGATGGCCGTAGGGATATAGGCATACCGACTGCTCTGCGCGGCTGCGTCCAGCCAGTCCGCCAGCGCCTGCAAATATTCGTCGTAGAAGCCGTCCGGCACGTCCGCGCCGGAGATCCACAGGGCATAGACGGCCTGGGTGTTCCTCTGCTGGACGGAGAGCGGCCGATCGTTTCTGCTCTCCTCCACCTGCTGGATGGTCTTTTCCGTCACCGTCCGATACGCCTGCTCCGCCTCATCCGTCCAGCCGTCTGAGGGGGCGGCCTGCGCGGTCACGGGCAGGAGCATCGCCAGCGCCAGCAGGGCGGCCAGCAGCTTCGCCATGTGTTTTTTCATATTACTGCTCCTTCTTGATGCGGCGGTAGCGGCGGATCATGCCGAAAGCCAACAGCACGACGATGATGACGGCCAGCAGTATCGCTCCCAGCGGTGTTTCCGTCAGGGCGGCGCCTACCACCTCGAACACGCTGCTGCCTTTGCCGTCGGGGCCGAATGTGCCGTTCTCGGCGGCTTGGAGGTAGGTCAGGGCGGAGATGGTGGAATAATTCCCCATGACCGGGTTTTCATAGACCGGTAGGCGGCTCAGATCATCCAGCGGTGCCTCCACCTCAAAATCGCTGATGAACCCTACGCCGTCCACATAGAACGTCCGCATGGCGTCCGCCACGGTGTTCCCATTCTTAACGAACCGCTCATCGTCTATGGAGATATCCAGCTTATCCATCAGGCTCAGCATCGACAGCGTCACTGCGCCGTTGGGCGTGTCCCCACAACAACACTCAAAGCTGCCGTCAGCCAGCTGCACGGAGGACAGGTATGTCAGTCCGGCCTCGATCGCCGCAGCGACATTTTCCTTGTCCCTGTACGAAGCCAACGCACTGAGCGCGCTGATCGTCTCGGGTACGCTGCCCTGCCCAATGACTGTTTGTCCCTCTTTCGCTGTGGCCACGCTGTAACCATAGAAATCATCAAAGCCGCCGTCCAAGGTCTGATCTGCCAGTACGCGGGTGATGAACTGCTCTGCCAGCATATCGCCGTCCACGCCGCGGGAGCGCCACACCTCCGGATCAATGGAAGCAATGTCGTACAGATAGCTGTTGAAATCCTGAGTAGATGTAGGCGCCGCTTTAGAGGTATTCGTCAGGGGCACTATGTAATCCAGCCCGTTGATGTCGCCGGGGTCCATGCCCAGATACTGCATGGCGCGCACCGCGCCGGCAGCGTAGGTGTAAGAAGCCCTGCCCAGATAGGTTTCACCGCCGGCCCCTACTATGACGGTCATGATCTCCCGCAGCTTCGCCTGTTCCTCCTCGGTCATTTTGATATTCATTTTTTCCCGTGCCAGTAATTGACTGGAGAACGTGCTGATCTGACTGGAGGTTATATAGTGGGAGCCACCGTCCAGCAGATAGCTGTATTCCTCGATGAGCTTTTTCACCGACAGCTCTTCTGCGAATTCCCCCGACTTTTCCGCGATAAGCTGTTCGTAATCCAGCTCCCCACCGGCGTCGCCGACGCTTCCGGTCGGGGCGGTGATGCTGCCGCCGACAACGGGGGCCGCCTGCAGCATGACCCGCAGCTGCGCAAGACCGGGAAAGGCCGTTTCATTGATGTAAATTCGTTCCTTCACATATTCGTCAGGGTCATCTGGGTCATCCATTGTCCCCCATGACGTTATAGCCCATCCTACCGGAAAATATTTTCCAGTAGAATACGACCATCCTATCAGCTCACGGTAAAAGCCCTGTCCGGGGGTCCTCGCCTGCTCCGCATACGTACTCTGATACCAGCCCATCATACCGTCCAGCACGGTGCGGTCGTCCTTGGTGAAGCGCTCGTCCGCGAGGGAAATGCCCAGTGCCGCCAGCATTTCCAGCACCGCCGCGTCCTCCGCCACGTCCTCATCGCCGTACCTGAGGAAGCCGCCGCTGGGAAGCTGCTGTTCGGAGAGATAGTTCAGCGCCTTGTCAATGGCCGCGGACACGTCCGTGCGGCTCTGGTAGGGTGCAAGTGCCTGTACAGATTTGGCAGTCAGCAGAATATAGTCGAAGCGGTCCGGCTCGTCGTCCACGCCCGTTCGCTTCAGTTCGATGGGCCATTTGGAGGTATAGCGGAACTCGCCGCTGCTCTGCTGGCGGGCAAGCGCTTCCGTCAGAAGCTGCTCCCGCAGGGCGCTGAACCCGTCGGTCTTGCCCGCGTCACCGGCGGCGTCCAAGTCCATCAGCATATCCAGCCGGTCCTCGTCCGCGTCCACCAGTTCCGGCCTCTGCATGGCGGCCAGAAGGTCATGACCGGCAAAGTCGGCCACATCCAGTCCCATAGCCGCCACCGTGCGGACAGCGCCGGGAACATAGCCCGCCTTGCCGCGCTTTGCCGCAATGTCCATCCAGTTCGCCAGCGCCCGCAGGTAGTCGTCATAAAAGCCGTCCGGCACGTCTGCGCCGGAGGTCCACAGGGCATAGACGTTTTTCGCATTCTCCTCCTGTGTGGCCGCGGCGAGGTAGTCCTTGCTTTCGGTGACACGCTGGATGACCAGTTGCGTCACCGTCTGATATGCCTGCTCCGCCTCGTCCGTCCAGCCGTCCGCAGGGGCGGCCTGCACAGTCGCGGGCAGGAGCATGATTGCTGCCAGCAGAGTGGCCAGCAGCTTCGTCATGTGTTTTTCCATGTTATCACTGCTCCTTTTTGATGCGGCGGTAGCGGCGGATCATACCGAAAGCCAACAGCACGACGATGATGACGGCCAGCAGGATAGCGCCCAGCGGTGTTTCCGTCAGGGCGGCGCCTACCACCTCGAACACGCTGCTGCCTTTGCCGTCGGGGCCGAATGTGCCGTTCTCGGCGGCTTGGAGGTAGGTCAGGGCGGAGATGGTGGAATAATTCCCCATGACCGGGTTTTCATAGACCGGTAGGCGGCTCAGATCATCCAGCGGTGCCTCCACCTCGAAGCTGGAGAGAAAGCCCACGCCGTCTATATAAAAGGTCTTCATGGCGTCTGCCACGGTATTTCCGTTCTTCACGAAGCGTGGGTCGTCCAGAGAAATATCCAGCGCTTCCATCATCTTCAGCACGGTAAGGGTCGCCCCGCCGTTTGAAGTACCGGTCATACCCGGAAAGCTGCCATCCGAAAGCTGTACGGAGGACAGGTATTCAATGGCACGGTCTATCGCCTTGGAAATGTACTCCTTGTCCGCGTGGGGAGCAAGGGCGGTGACATTCTCGGCAGTGTACTGCACATAATCCCGGAGTATCGGGGTAACTATCCCGCTATAGCTTGCGTAAGGGTCAAATTGCCCGTCTGCCGTCTGATATTGCAGTATACCGGCGGCGTACTTGTCCACGACCGTATCCGCGTCCACGCCGCGCTTACGCCACATAGACGCATCTACCGAGTCAAAATCCATCAGCGCCTCTCTGTATTCCGCAGTGTCCATGGCAGAGAGATTTGTCAACGGTGCCAAAAAGTCCATGCCGTTTACATCTGCAGGATCCATATCCAGCGCTTTCATGGCCTGCACCAGAACCGGCGAGTAGGTGTTCGCCTTGCGTCCCATCAGATATTCGCCGCTGGCTCCCGACAGCATCTCAACAAGGCTTTCCAGCTGTGCACGTTGCTCCTCCGGCAGCTTACCGCCGCCGGCTTCGGACATGGATAAGATCTCCTTGGCCAAATGGCTTAGAGCACCCTCGGAAACGATCGTGCTGTTTCCATCCCCGTAATACCCCTCTGCCAGCTTCTGTGCATAATCCGCAGACTGCGCCTGTAAAAGTT